>CAJQKT010000012.1 GCA_905478995.1 uncultured Pseudomonadales bacterium
TACGCCAGTGATGGTCATCGGGCAGGAAAAGGGCCGGTCGGTCAACGATAAAGTTAAACGCAACTTTGGCATGCCACGCCCTGAGGGCTACCGCAAGGCGCTGCGCCTGATGGAGATGGCTGAGCGTTTTCGTTTGCCGGTCATTACGCTTATCGATACACCCGGCGCGTACCCTGGCATTGATTCTGAAGAGCGCGGTATTTCGCAAGCCATCGCACAAAACCTAGCCGTGATGTCTCGCCTCAAAACGCCCATTATTTCGGTGGTGATTGGCGAGGGTAGCTCAGGCGGCGCGCTGGGCATAGGGGTGGGCGATAAGCTAGCCATGCTGCAATACGCTACGTATTTTGTCATTTCGCCCGAGGGCTGTGCGAATATTATCTGGAAGAGTTCGGACAAGGCGCCCGAAGCTGCCGAGGCAATGGGGGTCACATCAACAGTCCTTAAAGAGCTTGGTATTGTTGATGAAACCATAGCAGAACCACCGGGTGGCGCGCATCGCGACTTGGATGCCGCCGCAGAATTCGTCAAATCGTTTTTACTCAGTGAGTTGCCCCCATTAATGGCAACGCCCATTGATACCCTGCTTGAACAGCGTTATGCACGCCTGATGTCCTATGGCAACACCGCGGCGAGTTAAGCCTGCCATCGAGTTTGCACTCGAGTTTGCACTCGAGTCGTTGCTCAGTTTTGCTGAGCGCTTTTTTTATATCAGGCTCGCGCCGCTGGATCGTCGCCAGCTAGCTCGCGGCAGCCGTGTGCAAGTCGCTCATGCTTGAGCAGCAGCTAACCCCTTATCTCGATTGTCAGCGTTGGATTGTAGGCTACAGCGGAGGCCTCGATTCAACCGTGTTATTGCACACCTGTCAGGCTCTACTTAAAAAACTCAGTCAGCAGCGCGCCGTCAGCAGTGCACCGGCGCCAAGGCTACCTGAGCTGGTGGCCGTGCACATCGATCATCAATTGATGTCGGAGCACCTCGATTGGGTGGCCCACTGTCAGCGCTTTTGCGAGCGGCAACAAATCGCTATTGAGGTGCAAACCGTTGGCGTCATGGTTGACGGTCAGGGCCTAGAAAATGCAGCCAGAAGTGCACGTTACGCTGCATTTTCACGATATATAGACACACCGAACAATCTACTACTGATTGGACACCATCAACATGATCAGGCCGAAACCGTCTTGCTGCGCCTGTTTCGCGGAGCGGGCATGCACGGTGTAGGCGCAATGAGCGCCATTCGTCCATTTTTAAGTGGTCGCCTAGCACGGCCTTTTTTACATACTCCGCGCAACGTACTGCAACACTATGCCAATGAGCACCAGCTCGACTATCTTGAAGATCCCTCTAACGCTGACGACAAGTTCGACAGAAACTTTATTCGTCGTGCGGTGCTGCCGTTAATTGCCGAGCGCTGGGCAGCGGTAGAGTCATCGTTGGCGCGTTTTGCCGGTCATGCTGCGGACAATGAGCGCTTAGCGCGAGATTTAGCCCACCTCGATATCAGCGGTGGGCTGCGCGGCCCAAAAAAGTACGGCGAGTGCTTGCAAATTGACGTGCTTAACGGCTTTGCCAGCTACCGGCGTGCGAATATTTATCGCTTTTGGCTGGGAACCCTTGGAGTAACCATGCCTAGCACCGCTCGGCTCAAAGAAATAGACGCTCTAGTAACCGGTAATCGAGCTGGCAGCAAATTGGACTTCAGCAACTACAGCCTGCACGTTCACAGTGGCAGCTTGTACTGGGTTGCAGATACATGGCTTTCTGCGTTGGATCGTTTTTTTGCGCAACCGCACACTTGGCAAACCGCAGACATTTTGGCCAACAAAAGCATTGGCACTTTGTGCGTTGCCACGGTGGATGGACGTGACGGACTAACCCCCGGTGAATACCAAATAGGGGTTCGCGCCGACGGTATCGAGTGCAGGCTGAACGGCCAGAGCAAGCCATTAAAAAAATTGTTACAAGAGGCCGGCATACCGGCTTGGCTTCGCGACAGTTTTCCCATTATTTATAGCGTTCAATCCGACGGCAGTAGGCAGGTCGCAGCCATAGGGGATCAGTATATTTGTGATGGCTATCGCTGCGGGCAAAGCGGGGCGGTGACATGGAATTACAATTTTGACTAACATGCCGCCAAGCAGTTAATTCCATAAGCTGGCGTAGTAAACCACGCAAGAAACAAACAAGGCCAAAAACAAGCCACTACTCTTATCATTCTTTTTAATAGCAACCAAGGTCGTTTTTATGGGTCCATTAGCAGGAATAAAAGTTATTGAAATTGCTGGTCTTGGGCCAGCACCGATTGCCGGAATGATGTTGGCTGACATGGGCGCCGAGGTGATTTTAATCGAGCGCGCTACAGCCGATGGTGGCGCTGCAGAGGTAGTTAAAGACGCGTTTTTTATGCGCGGTAAAAAATCCATTGCACTAAATCTTAAAGACCCTAACGCTATTAGTGTGGTGTTAAAGCTGGTTGCGCAGGCCGATCTGCTGATCGAAGGTTTTCGGCCGGGTGTGATGGAGCGGCTAGGCCTGGGGCCTGATGTTTGCCTCGATATAAAGCCCGAATTAGTTTATGGCCGCATGACGGGCTGGGGGCAAACAGGTCCATTGGCGCACGCGGCAGGACACGATCCAAACTATATTGGTGTTTCGGGTGCATCATGGTACGGCGGCGGAGCACAGCGCACGCCCATAGCGCCAATTACGCTTGTAGGGGACGTAGGCGGTGGCACCATGGTGCTGTTGTTTGGATTAATGTGTGCCTTAACTCACGCGCAAAAAACGGGGCAGGGGCAGATAGTAGACTCAGCCATCACCGATGGTTCTGCGTACATTTCCAGTTTGCTATGGATGATGCGTAACACCGGTCAAGTGCAAGATGAGTTAGGGCAAGGCTGGGCAGATTGGGGCTCACCTTGGAACAATACCTATGCTTGCTCAGATGGAAAATTTATTTCAATTTGTCCGCTAGAACCTCAGTTTTATGCCGATTTAATGCAGCGTTTAGGCCTCACTGACAACCCCGTTTTCGCTAGCCAGTGGGATCAAGCGCAATGGCCCGAAGGCATCAAACAGTTAGCTGCATTATTTTTGACAAAAACCCGAGATCAATGGTGCAGTGAGCTAGAGGGTACTGATGTTTGTTTTGGGCCAGTACTGAATTTAACAGAGGCAGCGCAACACCCGCATAATGTGGCGCGCAACACGTTTATCACCATCGATGGGGTTACGCAGCCGGCGCCGGCACCCAAGTTTAGTGTAACGGTACCGGAAGTTGGCGCCATGCCCAAAACGGGGCAACATACTGAAGAAATACTGGCCTCAATTAACGATAGCAATTGAGGTCAGGGCATGACCTGCGCGGTCACGCCCGCCATTAATAATAAGTGGCGCCTGAGGCTGCCATGGCTCGCATCGTTGGCGTGGCTTGATAGCCTTCGCCTAGTGCCGCATAACGATCACTTAATTGACATAATTTAGCCAAGCCCACTTCGTCCATCCAGCGTACTAAACCGCCTCTAAAAGCGGGAAATCCAACACCATTGAGCAGCGCAATATCAGCTTCAGCTGGCGATGCGACCACACCTTCTTCAAGACAGCGCGCCATTTCGGTAGCCATGGGTAGCAGGCAACGGGCAATAATGGTTTCGTCGTCGCAGGGAGCGCTAACAGTACTTAGTGTATCGAGTAACGCAAGGGCATCGGGATTTGGGCTGCGCGATCGACGTCCTTCTGTATTGGTGGTGTAGGTGTAGAACCCAGCGCCCGTTTTTTGCCCGTAATCGTTGCGCTCATACAATGCAGTAATCATTGACTGCGGTGGCCGCGACATACGCTCGGGAAAATCATCCGACAGTACGCCCAAGCAATGATCCAGTGTATCTAAGCCCACAACATCGGCAAGGTAGGCCGGGCCCATAGGCCAGCCCCAATCTTGCATAACGCTATCAATATGTTCAAACGTGTTGCCTTCTAATACCAGCTGCTCAAAAGCTCGCATATATGGAAAGAGTACCCGATTGACTAAAAAGGCCGGGCAATCATTAACAACAATGGGCTTTTTACCTAACGCTATAGCATAGGCGACCAAGTTATTTATAGTGGCCTCGGACGTTTGCTTGCCGCGAATAACCTCAACTAACGGCATTGCATGCACCGGATTAAAAAAATGCAGGCCAGCAAAATTGGCAGGTCGCGTTAGGTTTTTGGCAAGACCGCTAATAGAGAGTGTAGAGGTGTTGCTGGCGATAATTGCATTGGCTGACAAAGTCTCTTCCAGTTCAATGAGCACCTGGCTTTTAACGCTTGCATTCTCAACGACTGCCTCAATCGCGATGTCAGCGCCACTAATCACTGCCAAATCGAGCGTGGGAGTGATTTTTTCTAGCAACCCGTCTTTTTTAGCTTGGCTAATGGGTGCTTTGCTAAAACGTTTTTCTAAAATTGAACGTGCCTCCGATAAACCCAGCTCTAGCGCCGCATGATGAATATCCTTCATTAGCACCGGGATACCACAAACCGCGTTCTGATAAGCAATTCCGCCACCCATAATGCCGGCCCCAATAACCGCCACTTGCTCCAACTTTACCGAGGCTTGCTTTGCCAAAGTTTTAGCCACCTTTGCTGTATATTGGTCGTTCAAAAAATTGCCCACCAGTGCTCGCGCCTGAGCAGTGCTGGACAGGTCTTTAAAGACGTTGAGCTCCATAGCCAGAGCGGCATCGCGCTCAACTTGGGCAGACGCCACTAAATGGTCGATAGCGGCTGCGGGGGCTATTAATTGCGGTGTGCGACGCAACAGCGCCGCCTTGGCTGCCTCGGCTTCGGCCAGCGCTTGGGCAGGGTCAATATCCAGTGCACCGAGTTTACGAGCACGGCGTGCAGCCAAGATCTGCTGATCGGCCATTGCGGCACGTAAAAAATTCAATGCGCTATCGCGCAAGCCATCAGGTGAGACAACCTCATCGACCACTTGTGCTGCCAATGCCTGCTCCGCCGTATAGTGTCTTG
The DNA here is from genome assembly GCA_905478995.1 of uncultured Pseudomonadales bacterium. Classification (GTDB taxonomy): domain Bacteria; phylum Pseudomonadota; class Gammaproteobacteria; order Pseudomonadales; family UBA7434; genus UBA7434. The sequence goes on from CAJQKT010000012.1 coordinate 5,015, forward strand.
CACTGCCAATCCACTCCATTGCAACGCTCAAAGTTGCAATACGTGGCAGCCTAACGGTACCACCCCAACCCGGCAGAATGCCTAGCCCGGTTTCAGGGAGGCCAATTTTAGCGCCGCTCGACATGACACGGTAGTCGCAGGCTAAGCAGAGCTCCAAACCGCCACCCAAGGCAAAGCCATTAATTGCCACAACACTTGGAAACGCAAAGCTCTCAAGTTGATTAAAGTTTTTGTTGTTTTTAGCAAAGTACTTTTTAAGTTGGGCCGGCGGAAGCACAAAGGTATTTTTAAACTCCGTGATGTCAGCACCCACTACAAGTACCGGTTTAGCGCTAGTAATTAAAAGCCCGCGGACATTTTTTTTACCGCGTAACATTTTCAAAGCAGCGGTCAGCTCATCCACAGTGGCATCATTAAATACGTTTACTGAGGCGTCTTGCGCGTCAAAACATAGCTCAACGATGTTATCGGCGTGAGCTTGCAGCGTAATTTTTTTACCGTGATAGATCATGTATTTTATGCTCTTAAAAAAGTGGCCGCCTAAATTTTAACCTGTGTGCTGTAGCTCAATGTGACCGAGCTTTCTGCGGGTATTTTTATTCGCCACTGGGCGATACCAGCGTTAATTTTTTTATGCGAGAAATTCTCGCTCAATATTTTCCAATCACCAGGAATGGGTTCATGTATCAAAACTTCAACCGCGCTTGTCTTGCCGTTGGTGACAACTACGTCATAGCTTGATTCATAAACATCGCTCATCATGACCCGTTCCTTAACTTTGAATTGAGTTTGCTTTTTATCGGCCACTACATCAAAAGCATCCCCTAGCTTTAAACGAATTTTATCTTTATTGGGCGTATGATCGATGCGGTCTTCACCTACAAACTGGATAGCATTACTCGCGTCGCGTTTGTAAACCCGAACCACACCTTTGGGAAGCGCTAGGCCGAGGCCTGAGCGCTTTTCATTAGCAACCTCTACATAAATGCCAAACTTAAGTTTCTCGCCAATGCGCGTGGCGCTGGAGCGATAATAGTAATGACCGCCACTCAAAACCAATTCCTTTGTGACCGGTATGTTGGCAGCGGCTAGTAGCGACACCTGCTTGCTTTGTTGGTTTTGGATGGTTGTAGGACGATTGAGCGTGTAAAGATGGTATTCAAAGAGCGACTCCTGACTCATTTTTGGCGCTGCGTCGACACTCATCTCAAGGCTAGCCACGCGATTGTAAGCGCGCGGTGCCATTTGCTGGCGAACAATATTGACATCGCCAGCTACCAGCTGCAGGTGCGCGTTGTTGTAGCTGGTGCCGCTGGTGTTGTTGAGTGTGACCCATCCGGTTAAATCCAGCGTGGTGTCATCGCCGCTCAACTCTGCCACATAATCAGCCTTCCAGCTCAGGCCACCTGTTAGATAGCTAAGTTGTAAATCTTTGGCCTTTGACGAATCGCTGCGCAGCATCACTGAAAGCGTTGGTTGGTCGCGCAGATTCGGCGGGAGCGCATCAAAAACAAAACGCCCCGGCGGGTTGACTTCAATGCGTTCACCCACTTGAACCACCGTGCCATTATTGGTAGATAAAACGGTAGCGCGCTGCTCTTCTTCAATGCCCGTAACGGGGTTGACGCTAATAAGGCCAACCTCCTTGCCAACAGTCTTTTCTAATAATTTTTGCGGCGTTAGTAAATCAAAGTCAAAATTTTGTTCAAGGATATCCAGTGTGGTTGAGGGGTTTTTATCACGCAGTAGCGCCGTTTCAGGACGCAAACGTGCGCTCACTCCGCGCAATGCCAGTGTCTGCTCGCCTGCAGGTATCGCGATGGTACGGCTATCCTTGACGAGCGCCAGGTTTTCGTTATAAATGGTTACAGCTACGTGGGTCTGCTGCTTGAGCGTGCTGACAATTTCGCTGAAAGCCGGCCAACTGGTGAACAAACACAGGGCAATAACTCCAGCCGATAAGCGGCTAGTCATACGGTGCACAGAGGCTTTATTTGTGGCAATGATCGGACAACTGGCGTGGTCACAACTTGGCATAGTATGAACTCCAAAAGATAGCGGTAGACGCGGCAATGGGGCGTGGAGTAAAAGCCGGGATGACTGACGCTCCTGTCATATAGACAACGTATTTGGCTAGTCTACTCCAATTGTCGGTGACGATGTTCAGCTTGTAGGAGCCGGCCTGCCGTCTAAGCCTTAGCTGTGCCCGACCTAGGTTAGCTGTCGCCGAGCAATACAAACACACCGTCAAAATAAGCGACCACATCGGTGTCATTGCGGATTTGGCTGGTGAGCGTAATCGAGGTCCTACCGGCTTTTTGGTAATGCGCGAAAAACCCATCCCACTGCCGCGGGTTGGGTTTGCGGCACGAGGCTTTGAGAATTGGGGAGGAGGCGGGATGGCGGTAGCGCATCTGGGCATCGCGCGTAACTAGCCGAGGATTCTTAACGCATTTAATGCACTCAAGGTACAGCGTCACCCAGCAGGACATCAAAGCCAGGTTATATAAGCTGCCTCCAAATGCAGAATCTTGATCGTTATGATTTTTCGCAAGGGGTGCCTGCAGTACCAAAAAATCGTCGGTTTGGGTAGCGTATTCAATACCTGCATGTGCAACGCTGGGAAAGTGCTGTGCCAGATACTCTTCGAGTTGCTGCAAGTCTTTTTGCTCGATTGTAGCCATACTACGCGCCAACCTTTTCAGATATGGGAAATGAAACCAACTCAAACGTGCCCGCACAAGCTTTAATATACCAGCCCTTGTCATCCCAGTCGCCCAACACTATGCGCTTGACTGAGTCGCTAACATCATCGTCAGCACCCATCGGATGTGTATGCTCGGCGGGGCGATGAGTATGGCCATGAATGAGCGTGCGTGTGCCGTGCTGTTGGCATGCTTTGAGAACTTCTTCGACCGATACATCCATAATATCTTCGGCCTTGTTTGAGTTGGCGCTTTTACTTTGCGCGCGCAAAGAAGCGGCCAACTCGCGTCGCTGGTCTAGCGGTTGTGTAAGCAGCATTTGCTGCGCTTGCTTATTCTGAATCTGCGCACGAAAAGCCATGTACTCTGCATCGCCCGTGCATAAGCTGTCGCCATGCATTAGCAATACCGACTTTCCATATAAATTTTCGCAAGACGGGTCGGCCAGTAACGTTAAATTACAATCACTGGCGAGTTGTTCGCCCATTAAAAAATCCCGGTTGCCGGTCATCAAATATACCGCCACCCCTGCATGGGTCAACGTGCTGAGGCTTTCACGAATCAAATCAGCCGTAGCACTATCGTCATCATCACCCACCCACGCGTCACTTAAATCGCCAAGAATATACAGTGCCTGCGCATCAACCGCAGTGTGTGTGCAAAAATCTTGAAAGGCCCGGTTAAGATCCGGGCGCGCGGCGCACAAATGCAGATCCGAGATCAGCAAGCTGTGCTGTGCATGAGAAGATGATGATGTCATGGCAACCTAAGAAAAAGCAGAAAAAATAACCTGTAGAACCTATTGGCCGATGAAAACCCAATGGAAATTAGGGTGTCTCGAGCACTTCAGCTTTTTCAATAATTAGCGGTTCTTTAGGCACATCTTGATGCATGCCGCTTGAGCCGGTTTCAACACCTTTCATAGCCTCAACCACATCCATACCATCCACTACGCGAGCAAAAACGGCGTAGCCCCAGCCCTGCGTGTTTTTAGCACTGTGGTTTAAAAAGCCATTGTCGCTAACGTTAATAAAAAATTGTGCGCTAGCCGAATGGGGATCCTGCGTTCTTGCCATGGCCAATGTACCAATTTCGTTCTTCAAGCCGTTGTCGGCTTCATTTTGAATCGGTGCGCGGGTCTCGCCTTCTTGCATATCGACGTCAAAGCCTCCGCCTTGAACCATAAATCCATCAATGACGCGGTGAAAAATCTTACCGTCATAATAACCCTCTTCAACATATTGCTGAAAGTTAGCGCAGGTTTTAGGTGCGTTCTCAAAGTCGAGTTCAATAGTGACGTCGCCTTTGGTGGTGGTAAATTTAATCATTGCTTAAGTGTCTCCGTGGTGGGGTCAGAAAATTCAGTTAACGTCACAGGCCTAGACATGGACCGTGTTAGCGGGTTGGTTCTGCGTCTGCACTGGCACACAGGGCTAGTATAATGTTGGCAGCAACATCGCATACTCATTGGCTTTGCGCGTGGCTTTTTTTTCGCTTGCTGGGTCAATACAACGGCGCTTTGGTCGGGCGCTCAGCCGGCTTAGCAATCTGATGCCTGCTGGCGGCTCTTGCTCACTATTGCTAACGAATGCTAGTCATTATTGCCGTTAAGTTGCGCCTTGGGCGTCCATGACGCGCTCGTTTGTTAATACATAGGGCTAATTCCCTAAGGTAATGCCTCAGGTAACGGCCAAGAGTCGCTATAATACTTTGTTTTAACATGAAGTTGAATTGTACTTATTTTGAGTTTAGCCAGCCGCTGGAGCGCGGCCGCACAGCTGGCACAGTGTGCCAATAACAGGTCTATCTACAGAGAGCGAACCATGACAGCCGAAAATGCCACCGCATCAGCGAGTAGCGAACCTGCCAAAAGTAATAATTTTTTACGCCAACGAATCGAGCAAGACCTCGATGCCGGCGCCATGAAAAAGGTGGTGATGCGATTCCCGCCTGAGCCCAATGGCTACCTACACATTGGTCATGCCAAAGCTATCTGCCTTAACTTCGGTTTGGCTCGCGATTTTAACGGCGAGTGTAATTTGCGCTTTGATGATACCAACCCAGAAAAAGAAAGCGACGAGTACATTGCTGCTATCACCGAAGATGTAAAGTGGCTAGGCTTTGAGTGGAATGGCGAAATTCGCTATGCCTCCAGCTACTTTGAGCAGCTGCATCTTTGGGCGCAACAGCTCATCGCTGACGGCAAAGCCTATGTCTGCGATCTTTCGGCGCAAGAGGCACGTGAATATCGCGGCACGCTCACTAGCGCAGGGTCCAATAGCCCGCATCGCGACCGCAGCGTCGAAGAAAACCAAGACCTATTTGCGCGCATGACCGCGGGTGAATTTGACGAGGGAGCCTGTGTGTTGCGGGCCAAAATAGATATGGCCGCGCCCAATATTAATTTACGCGACCCTATTATTTATCGCATTCGTAAAGTGGTGCACCATCAAACGGGCGATCGCTGGTGTGTTTATCCTACCTACGACTTTACGCACGGGCAGTCCGATGCCATTGAAGGGATCACTCATTCAATTTGCACCTTAGAATTTGAAGATCATCGTCCGCTGTATGAATGGTTTCTTAATGCCTTACCCGTGCCAGCGCAGCCCCACCAATATGAATTTTCTCGTTTAAATCTAAATTACACGGTCACCAGCAAGCGTAAATTAAAGCGTTTGGTCGATGAAGCGGTGGTAGCCGGATGGGACGACCCGCGAATGCCTACTATTTCGGGTATGCGCCGCCGCGGTTATGCAGCAGCGTCACTGCGCAGCTTTTGCGAAGCTATTGGCGTTACGCGAGTCAACGGCGTGGTCGACATGTCGATGCTGGAATTTTTTGTGCGCGAACACCACAACCTCCATGCACCGCGCGCAATGGTGGTGCTCAAACCACTTAAGGTGGTATTAACTAATTACCCTGACGATCAAGTCGAGCAGCTAACCGGTGCCAATCACCCGCAAAACCCTGCCATGGGTTCAAGGCAACTGCCGTTCACTAAAACCCTGTACATCGATCAAGAAGACTTTCGCGAATCGGCCAATAAAAAGTTCAAGCGTTTGGTGCTGGGCAAAAAGGTGCGCCTGCGCAATGCCTACGTCATTATGGCCGAGAAGGCAATTACCGATGAGCACGGAAACGTGACTGAAGTGCATGCCACTTATGACCCCGCCACCTTGGGCGAAGATCCACCCGATGGCGTCAAACCAAAGGGTGTTATTCAATGGGTTTCGGCCAGTGAGGGTATTAACATCACCGTGCGAGAATACGACCGGCTCTTTAGCGCCGAAGCACCAGAGCAAGAAGGCGAGGGTGATGATGGCTTTTTAACGGCAATCAATCCTCAGTCGTTTGTCGAGCACACCCAGTGTGTGGCAGAGCCTACGCTTGGCAATACCGAGCCGGAAAGTGTTTTTCAATTTGAGCGTGAGGGTTACTTTGTAGCCGACCGCAACGACTACACGAAACAGCGCCCGGTATTTAACAAAACCATTGGTTTGCGCGACAGTTGGGCCAAGCAAGATTCATAGCCGCGCAACGTTCTCGTGACCCACTTATTTATTTTGTGACCCTACTATGTCTGCCAACTCAAGCTTAGCGCTTTACAACACACGCCTTGGCAAAAAGGCTCCGTTTACGCCCATCGACCCCAATCGAGTCACCATGTACGTGTGTGGCCCCACAGTTTATAACCGCGTACACATTGGCAATGCGCGGCCGGCAGTGGTCTTTGACCTTTTGTATCGCTTGCTACAAACCCAATACCCCAGCGTTGTTTATGCACGTAATATCACCGACATTGACGACAAAATCATGCGCGCAGCCAACGAGCAGGGTGAGTCTATTGCTACGCTGAGTGCGCGCTTTGCCCAAGCCTACTTTGACGATATGCAGGCGCTGCAAAATCTCTCGCCCGACATTCAGCCCTATGCCACCGAGCATATTCCGCAAATGATTGCTATGGTCGAAAAATTAGTTGCGCTTGAGCATGCCTATGTAGCCGATGGGCATGTGCTGTTTGCCGTTCAATCAATGGCTGATTATGGCAAACTATCTAACCGCAGCTTAGATGATATGTTAGCTGGTGCGCGCGTTGAAGTAGCACCGTATAAAAAATATGCCGGAGATTTTGTACTTTGGAAACCATCGAGCGACAAAGAGCCAGGCTGGCAAAGCCCGTGGGGCAGGGGCCGCCCTGGCTGGCATTTAGAATGCTCGGCCATGATCGAAACGCACCTTGGCGAGAGTATTGATATTCATGGAGGAGGGCGCGATCTAGTTTTTCCTCATCACGAAAACGAGCTAGCCCAGAGCGAGTGTGCGCATGGAGGAAAAACCTTCGTCAATTTTTGGATGCACAACGGCTACATCAATATTGATGGCGAAAAAATGTCAAAGTCGCTGGGCAACTTTACGTTGGTTAATGACCTACTGCAAAACTATGCCGGCGAAACCTTGCGCTTTGCTTTGTTGAGCGCTCAGTACCGCTCAGAGCTAAATTTTAGTGTTGAATTACTCGACCAAGCTAAAGCCAGCCTCGATAGCTTGTACACTATTTTAAAAGCGTCGGCGCCGTCTCACGATACAACCGCCGAGGGTGGGACTCTGCCAGAAACGGGCACACCACGCGTAACCGCATTGGCACAGGAGCCGTTTTATCAGGCATTGCTCGATGATTTGAACACGCCGATTGCGATTCGCGAGCTACATGTTTTAGGTAAATTGCTTTCGCAGGCGAAGCCTGGGCCTGAGCAGCAGTTACTGCGCCAGCGCCTGCTCAACTGCGCTAACTTACTGGGCATTTTGCAACAGTCGCCTACACAGTGGTTTCATGCGGTTATTGGCGCTTCGCAGTTAAGTGAGGCTGATGTTGAAGCCAGTATCGCCGCACGCAACGCCGCCAAACTCAATAAAGACTATGCACAGGCCGACGCTATTCGTGAGTCTTTGCTAGAGCAAGGGGTGGTGCTTGAAGACAGCCGCGATGGTACCAGCTGGCGCCGCGAATAGAAGCGTGCGCGCAACCTGCTGGGTACTTTGTGCCAACACAATTGTGCCTTCGTAAACGCAGTCGCAGCGCCCTCGGCCAGGCCTTGCAGTGTGCTCAAAAACTTCCTAGGGCAAACTGCTCAGCACAGCCAATCAAATAATAAGCCCATAAGTTAATCAGCC
>CAJQKT010000013.1 GCA_905478995.1 uncultured Pseudomonadales bacterium
TTATCATTTGTGGCACTGTGCGGCTGTAAAAAATTTGATGTCTGGCATCTCGGGGCTTTTGATAATAAGATGCCTGCCCCAAGTGTATTGAATGTTTAGATCGCTTGTTTTGCGCGTGGCGCTGCAGTCGTCAATATATCGCTGGCTTGTCGCCAATCCCTTGATTTAAAGCCACCCAATAAGCGTACTGTTCGTTATGTCAAAGCTCCCTCCTGATTACAAATTCATTGACCTATCGGACTATGGAAGACCGTTTGCGCGATGGATAGCCAACGGATTCAAAAATACGCGAGTTACACCCGTTGATGTTACAGGGATGTTTATTATCGCAGGGCTGCTTGCCATTTTTTGCATGTTTAATCAGCAGTATGAATGGGCTGCGTTCTTTTTAATTTTAAAATCTATTCTTGACGCCGCCGACGGTGAGTTGGCGAGAGTAAAACAAACGCCCTCTTATACAGGTCGTTATTTAGATTCGGTGTCAGATTTAATACTCAATGGTTTATTTTTATTGACCATCTGCATCATTACTGATGGTTCGTTGATGTTGGCATTTTTTGCGTTTTTGGGCATTCAGCTGCAAGGCACGTTGTATAACTATTACTACGTTATTTTGCGCAATAAATTTGATGGAGATAAGACTAGCCGAGTATTTGAGGAGGGCGCGCCTAAGGCAATGCCGGGAGAGAAGCAGCGTAACGTTGATATTCTTTTTTGGATGTACACGCTTTGCTATGGCGCTTTCGACAAGGCTATTCATCTGCTCGATCCGGGCGCTGAGCAGGCTAGCCATTATCCTAAGTGGTTTATGACGGCGGTTTCTTGTTGTGGTTTGGGCTTTCAGCTCCTGATTATTGCTGTAATGCTTTGCATTGGCTGGGCCGAGCATATTCTGGCTTTTTTTATTGCTTATTCTGTTTTTATCTTCGTTTTCATCGCTATTCGAAAATGGATCAACAGAGTTTAGCGCAAGAAAAGGGTGCCCCGTCGACCGCAGTTACATACCACTGCCATAAGTGTCCAGATTAGTAGTTTCACTTGCGCGTATCGTTTGAAAGGCCTGCGCATAGGTAATTAGCTGTTTGAGGCAGTAATCTAAGCGCCCCTCCAGATAGGTTTGTGCCGACGGGTCGTTGTCAGCAGGGTCCGCATTAAAAACAGCTTCAACTTGCCGGATAATTAGATGCTCTGGTAAATAACAAATACGATTGTTTTTGTAGCTGCTCATGCGTAACTCGGCAATGGGGTAGGCGCCACCGGTGCCGGCTGAAATACCTACCAACAGAGCGGGCTTGTGGGCCAGTTCACCGTTGCCCCATAGCAAAAAGAAATTCTTCAGCCCTGCTGGAGCCATACCATGCCATTCGGGCGCAATGATAATGAATGCATCGCTACTGGCTAACTGCGCCGAGATCGGGGTGAGTCGCTCCTGCCATGCCTCATCGCCACTCCAAATAGAGGCATCCCACAGTGGCAGTGGGTTGTCGGCTAGGTCGATCACTGTTGTTTCGCAATGCTCGGGTGCTCGTTCGAGTAGCGCGCTCATGACTTTTGCAATTTTGCTACTTTGTGACTTGGCTCGGTGGCTGCCGGCAATTATGGTTACTTTCATGGATGGTGCCCGTTGGAGTGTTGGTTCAGGCGAAGGAATATACCAGATTCGGTGGGCAGGGCTTTGTCAAATGATGAAACTTGTTGATTCTGATTGGATGCCAAAGGCTTGAATCTCGATTGTGGGTACTCGGTATTCATCCGGCCCTGGCAGGTTGCAGCCTAATTTTCATGCGATTTAGTTTTTTTGGGGGCATGCCCTGATAATTTTCGCCTGCAATCTGCTATATTTAATCTCATTAAAGCAGTTGTCTTAATTGGACTTGGGTATAGTTGGTCAATGCACTAGAATTCACTTTCTGCAGCCCGATGGTGGCTTGACCCCCCATTGTGGCCATGTATTTGCTTTAGCCGCTTAAGCGTGTGGCCAAGGCAAGCCCAATCGAAAATCATGTCGCCCTCACCACGGCGTCACCCAGTAATTTTTTCAGGTATATAAAACATGCAAGATCATGATTCTGATGCGCAAGAGACGCAGGAGTGGCTCGACTCGTTAAATGCGGTGATCAATCACAGTGGCCGAGGACGTGCGGCTGAACTGATTTCGCGGCTTGCCGAGAGGGCCGTTGATTTGCGTGTTAGTTTGCCACCGGCTATTACAACGCCTTATCGCAATACGATTTCGCCGATTCACGAGAAAATCATGCCCGGCGATTTGTTTATGGAGCGCCGTATTCGCTCGCTCACGCGCTGGAATGCTTTGGCCATGGTTATGCGTGCCAACGACAATGACGAGGGGCTTGGCGGACATATTTCTAGCTTTTCATCCGCGGCCACTCTTTACGATGTGGGCTATAACCACTTTTTTCGCGGTACCGATGATCAGCAAGAAGGAGACTTGGTGTATTACCAAGGCCACATATCGCCGGGTATTTATGCGCGCTCGTATCTTGAAGGTCGTTTGACTGAAGAGCAGCTCGATAATTTTCGGCGTGAGGTAGACGGCAACGGTCTGTCTTCTTATCCCCACCCGTGGTTGATGCCAGATTACTGGCAGTTCCCTACAGTGTCGATGGGGCTTGGTCCAATACAGGCTATCTATCAAGCTAATATTATGAAGTACCTCGACCAACGTGAGTTGGCCACTCGAGGCGACCGTAAAGTGTGGTGTTTTTTGGGTGATGGTGAGTGCGATGAGCCTGAGTCTCTCGGCTCAATTGCAATGGCCGGCCGTGAGAACCTCGATAATCTTATTTTCGTCATTAACTGTAACCTGCAGCGTCTTGACGGGCCAGTGCGAGGTAACGGAAAAATTGTCCAAGAGCTTGAGGGCATATTCCGAGGTGCAGGCTGGAATGTTCTGAAGGTTTTATGGGGTCGTCACTGGGATCCGCTGTTAGAAAAAGATCAAACAGGTTTGTTACAACAGCGTATGGATGAAGTGTGTGACGGTGAGATGCAAAACTATAAATATAATGGCGGTGCTTACACGCGCAAACATTTTTTCGGTAAGTATCCTGAGCTATTGGAATTGGTGAGTGATTTAACCGACGACGATATAATGAAGCTCAATCGCGGTGGGCACGATCCTTTCAAAGTTTACGCGGCTTATGCGCAGGCTGTTGAGCACAAGGGCCAGCCTACGGTGATTTTGGCGGGTACAGTTAAAGGCTATGGTACAGGCGTAGCGGGCGAAGCAAATAACGAAACGCATTCATTGAAAAAGCTCGATTTGCAAAGCCTCAAACAGTTCCGTGATCGTTTTAATATTCCGTTAACCGACAAAGAACTTGAAAGCGTACCTTATTATCGGCCAGCGCCTGACAGCCCTGAGCTGAAATACATGCACGCACGGCGCCAAGCATTAGGGGGCAGCATACCGCGGCGTCGCTCTACGTTTGAACCCATTGGCGCGCCTGATCTCAAGGCTTTCTCTGGCCAGTTGAAAGGCTCGGGTGAGCGTGAAATTTCCAGCACTATGGCCTTTGTGCGAATCCTCTCGACGTTGACCAAAGATAAAGTGTTAGGCGAGCGGGTAGTTCCTATTGTTCCTGATGAAGCCAGAACCTTTGGTATGGAAGGGATGTTTCGTCAGTTGGGTATTTATTCTTCGCAAGGTCAGCTGTATACGCCGCATGATGCTGGCGGCATTATGTATTACAAGGAAGATGCAAAGGGGCAAATTCTTGAAGAGGGTATTAACGAGAGTGGTGCTATGTCGGCGTGGCTGGCATCAGCGACTTCTTATAGTGCCCATAACGCCCCACTAATCCCATTCTATATTTTTTACTCTATGTTCGGTTTTCAGCGCATTGGCGACTTGGCTTGGGCTGCAGGTGATAGTCAGGCGCGTGGATTTTTAATAGGTGCAACTTCTGGCCGGACCACACTTAATGGCGAAGGGCTGCAGCATCAAGATGGCCATAGCCATTTAGTGGCGTCGACTATACCTAACTGCGTGTCATATGATCCAACCTACGGTTACGAGCTGGCGGTGATCGTTCAAGATGGCATGAAGCGGATGTACGAGCTGGAAGAAAATCGGTTTTATTACATCACCACCATGAATGAGAACTATGCGCATCCGGAAATGCCCTTAGGTGCAGAAGAGGGCATTCTTAAAGGCCTGTATCAGTTGTCTCAAAGTAAATCTAAAGCGAAAAAGCGCGTCCAGCTCATGGGCTCTGGGGCGATATTGCAAGAGGTGCGCGCAGCCGCTGATTTGTTACTAGACGATTGGGGTGTTGCTGCTGACGTATGGAGTATGACCAGTTCAAATGAGTTGCGCCGCGACGGTATGGCCTGCGAGCGCTGGAATATGCTTAATCCTAGTGAGAAGCCACGCGTGCCTTATCTAACGCAAGCGCTACAAAAAAGCGGCGGCCCATTTATTGCGGCTACTGACTATATGAAAGTCTATGCCGATCAGTTGCGGCCTTATATTCCGGGCACATATAAAGTGTTAGGTACCGATGGCTTTGGGCGCAGTGATACGCGCGCTAAGCTGCGGTATTTTTTCGAAGTTAACCGTTACTTTGTCACTGTGGCGGCGTTAACTGCGCTCGCAGAAGAGGGTGCTGTTAAAGCCGAAGTCGTAGGCGAAGCCCTAGTTAAGTACGGGATATCTGGTGATAAGCCTGATCCAGTGACCATATAACAGTGTCGAACGTTACATGACATCAGTTGCATGCAACATCAGGGTATGAATGTTATCAGGCACTAATTAATTTATAAATTACGAATCGAAAAGCGCTAGCGAAATTTGCGCAACGTAATCAACTATTGGGAATGACAGGCGTGAGTAAGCAAACAGTAAAAATTCCGGATTTAGGCGGCGCTTCAGATGTTGAGGTGATCGAGCTGTGTGTGACTAACGGTGATACCGTATCTGAAGGCCAGTCTCTAATTGTCGTTGAGTCTGACAAAGCATCGATGGAAGTGCCAAGTCCTGCAGCGGGAAAAATTGTTTCAATTGAAATTTCTGAAGGTAATACTGTTTCCGAAGGCGATATTATATTGTATTTAGAGGGTGATGCAGCTCCTGCAGTGCCCGACGCGCCGTCAGCCTCCACAAGTGAAGAAGAGCCCGCCGCTGAGGAGATGAGTTCAGCGGTTAGTGACGATTCGCCGGCAGTCGATGCAGTGGTAGCGCCAGTTGCAGAAGCTATAGAAAAAATAGTCGTTCCCGATTTGGGTGGTGCTGATCAAGTTGAGGTGATTGAGATAATGGTATCGCCTGGCGATACTGTGGCCGAGGGCGATGGCCTTATCGTCATGGAGTCAGACAAGGCATCAATGGAAATGCCCAGCCCTGTAGCTGGCGTTATTGAAATTTTGCACATCCAAAGCGGTACAAGTTTGTCTGAAGGCGATTTAGTGGCAGAGATTAAAGTCACTGTTTTAGCTACGGCGCCTGAATCGGCCAAAGCTGCTACAGCTGCAGTCACAGCGCCAGTTGCGGCGCCAATTCAATCTGCGGCAGCGCCAGCTAATGAAGCTTCGCCGCCACCGGTGTCTGCGCAGCGACCCGTAAGCTCAGGTGTGGTTGATGCAAAAACGGTTTATGCCGGTCCGGCGGTAAGAAAATTAGCGCGTGAGCTTGGTGTTGATTTAGGGCGGGTTAAGGGCAGCGGTCCTAAGTCGCGCATTGCCAAGCAAGACCTGCATAATTATTTAAAAGAAGTTGTGAAAAGCAGTGCGGCAACTGGTGGTTCGGCTGGCGGCGCCGCTATTCCATCTCTTCCTGAGGTTGATTTTTCGCAGTTTGGCGAGATTGATGTTGTACCGATGTCGCGTCTGCACAAGCTCACCGCGGCCAATATGCATCGCAGCTGGCTTAATGTTCCTCATGTTACACAGTATGACGATGCAGATATTACTGAGCTGGAGGCATTTCGTAAAAGCCTCAAGCCACAGATGGAAAAGCGCAATATAAAAATTTCGCCGCTGCCTTTCCTTTTGAAAGCGGTTGCCGCGGCCTTACAGGAAAATCCCGCATTTAATGTATCGTTATCAAACGATGGTGAATCGATTATCCAGAAAAAATATATTCACATTGGTATGGCGGTTGATACACCTGCAGGGTTGATGGTTCCGGTCATTAAAGATGTAGATAAAAAAGGTATTTGGGAACTGTCAGAAGAAATTATGGCAATGGCGGAAAAAGCTCGCACGCGCAAGTTGCAAGCATCTGACATGCAGGGAGGGTGCTTCACCATTTCAAGTTTGGGTGGCATTGGTGGTCAGGGCTTTACTCCCATCATTAATACGCCAGAAGTGGGTATTCTTGGCGTTTCTAAGCTCGCCACTAAGCCCGTTTATAAAGGTGATGTGTTGATGCCGCGTAAGATGCTACCACTGTCTTTATCCTATGATCATCGAGCAGTTAACGGCGGTGATGCAGGGCGCTTTTTGACTTATCTAGTCACACTGTTAGACGATGTGCGTCAGTTGGTTTTATAGGGAGGCTAGGTCTTATAAGGCGCCCTAGCACTCGCATTTGCAATCCGACGCTAGCGTTAGTTCGCTCCAGTGCACGTAAGCCTCCGTTGTGACACTGTGAAGTAAGATTCAAGCAGTTGATAGTAGAGCGATTTATCACTGCGCGCATAAAACACTTCAATTTATCAAGCCGCCTGTAAGTCGGCGGCCCAGCAACACCTCGCCATAACATTCAGTTATTGGTCCATCGAGTTTAGCAATATTTTTGTCTAAGGCCTCTCTTTACTCAATTAAAAGCTTCGATCAATAATGCTAGCGTCTATCCTTTGATTAATGGCCGATGAATTTTTTGCGGCTATTGGTAAGCGATCAACGACAGGCCTATAAGAAGTATCTGGAAATTTTGTTTTTCTCTGGCAGTATTATTGAGGTGGTAGCAAAATGGCAGGATTAAATAAGCAAGAAGTTCAAGAGGTTGGCGCAAGCCCTAGCGAGCAATTTTCCGAATTAGTTGATGAGCTTGATGGTTTTGATGATTCAACAGGTGAGCAGGAGCAGGGCGCTCAAACTAAAAAAGTTTTGTTTGCCAAATCGGCCGATGTCCGGCGGCGCATTGAAGAGCTGTTAGAAGTTCGTCTTTTGCGCGATGAACTCGGTCTGAATCACCTTGATATAGACTAAGCCCGGCTTTTATCTCGGGCCTTGATTTTTATCACTAACCTTGGCTGATGGCCACGGCTTCAGCGAATTATCTTTGTTTGATAGGGTTTTTGCCATCATGGTGCCCGTTACCTACTAGTGCGCCCTATCTCACATGAGCCATTCTGGGCGTAAAGTTCCTGTTTTATGAAGCCGAATCATCTTTTCTAGAAGCTTGATAAATCAATCCTTCCTTTGGCTTGAGGCTATGCTTGCCCACCTTTTCGGCAATCATTTAATTTATACATCGTGGCATGCGAACTCTTCCTATATAATCTTGGCTAGCAAATAATCTTTGTATTCTTCAGCGCGGCTTGTTCTGCGCAGGTCTTTGGATTCGTTTACCTATGAACGTAAGAACACGCATTGCTCCGTCACCCACGGGTGACCCTCATGTGGGCACGGCTTATATTGCATTGTTTAATCTGTGCTTTGCTCGCCAGCACAATGGCAAGTTTGTACTTCGTATCGAAGATACTGATCGAGCCCGCAGCACAGCACATTCAGAACAAGTGATTTATGATTCGTTGCGCTGGTTGGGCTTAGATTGGGATGAAGGCCCCGACGTGGGCGGAAATTACGGACCCTATCGGCAAAGTGAGCGTGGTGACATTTACGCCAAGCATGCGCAGCAGTTACTTGATAGTGGTCATGCTTTCAAGTGCTATCGAACGACAGCCGAGCTTGTTGAATTACGCGAGGCTATAAAAGCTAGCGGTGAAAATAGAGCGTTGAAACCGAGCGATCTCATTTTAGATGAGGCAGAGCAGCAGCGTCGGCAAAAGCAAGGTGATGCCTATGTGGTACGCATGCAAGTACCTGCCTCGGGCAGTGTGGTTGTTCATGATTTGTTACGTGGTGAAATTGAGCTTCATTGGGATAACGTCGATGCTCAGATTTTATTGAAGTCCGACGGCATGCCTACCTATCACTTGGCCAATGTGGTGGATGATCACTTGATGGAAATAACGCATGTCTTAAGAGGTGAGGAATGGATCAACTCGGCACCCAAGCACAAGCTGCTATACGAATATTTTGGTTGGGATATGCCCGTGCTGTGTCATCTGCCGTTGCTGCGCAACCCCGATAAGAGCAAGTTGAGTAAGCGTAAAAATCCCACCAGCATTTTGTACTATCAGCGCATGGGATATCTGCCTGAGGCGCTGCTGAATTATTTGGGTCGTATGGGTTGGTCTATGCCTGATGAGCGAGAAAAATTCAGCTTGCCTGATATGTTAGACGCTTTCGATATTCAGCGCGTCTCTTTGGGGGGGCCTATTTTTGATTTAGAAAAGCTCAAATGGTTAAACGGCTTGTGGATTCGTGAATCCTTAAGTGTCGAGCAGTTAGCCGATAAACTCATTGAGTGGGGTCTGAATCGCGAAAACTTGTTAAGTATATTGCCCCATATACAGCAGCGCATGGATACGTTGAGTGACTTCATTCCAAAAACAGCCTTCTTAGGGTCGGGTGTATTGGGCATTACCGACCAAAGTTTTTCTGAATTGAAGTTAGAAACAGCTGATCAATTAAAAATATTACAATTTTCGCTTTGGCGTTTAGAAACATTAAGTCATTGGCAGCGTGATAATTTGTTTACCGAGCTGAAATTTCTGGCCGATGCGTTAGAGATAAAGCTAAAAGACTTTCTAGCGCCGCTATTTATTGCTGTATCGGGGAGTACATCTTCATTTTCGGTGATGGATGCAATGGCTTTATTGGGCTCGGATATGACGCGTGCACGATTGCGTAATGGCATAGATGTTCTTGGCGGCGTGTCTAAGAAGCAAATGAAGAGTATGGAAAAAGCGTATCGGGGTATAAATAGCGGCAATTAGTCCTGCTAGTTATGAATTGCGTGATATTAGAGCACAAACGGACCTAGAAGTGCTTGACTGAGGCGGCGCCATCGCTAAAATAGCCGTCCGATTTCGACAAACACCGTTCTGGTGGTGTCATTAAAGTTATGGGGCCTTAGCTCAGCTGGGAGAGCGCAACACTGGCAGTGTTGAGGTCAGCGGTTCGATCCCGCTAGGCTCCACCAAATTTTATGCGCGTTCATGGCTGCATTTTTAAAGCATTCAGTAATTAGACAGCCTGCCACTTGATGGGCTTGTAGAGATTATATGATTACTGGTAGGACTTTTTTTGCATAGCGCCTAGTCGTATACAGTTTGAGCTATTTTAATCGGACTTTCGAATTTAACCCCCTTTCCAAGTATGCAGAACTTGAGTATTCGGTTGCGCCGCGAGGCAGTGCTCCAAGTTGATGCCTTTCCTCGGCCAAGATTTTTTAAGGCCGCATAGTCCAAGCTCTATTAAGCCTAATCCAGTGCTGCTGGCCTTTAACGGATGTCTTGCTGTGTGCGGTCGAAAATTTTTGCACAGCTGACGAAGTTCATTCGTTCTTACACCTGCTCGTCTCGATCCGTAACATGGCATCATCCTACCTTCTTTTACTGGCAGCTAGATATATTTTCCTAGCTACCACGATCACTTGAATGCCTTAGTTTTTTACTAAGCGGGTAGTCATGAAAATAACACGGTAGAGTCGTTATGAGTTTCGTGTGACACTGAAATATAAAAAGTAAAAAATATGTGAGGTTTAGCTAGCGTTATTTTCACTAGCCAAATTCATGCCCCAATCATTGGCGCTTCTGAACTCAATTATCGGCTTAACTCCCCCCCCCCGCTTCACAATTTCTAACTGGCTTCAAAAAAATCTACTTAAATGCTTTAAATAGCTAAACGGAGGATGTTTTTTCTTACCTCCTTGCGCCGGCTACTTGTTGACTTGTACTAAGACAGATTAAAAACGCCCAAAACCGTGCTATCGGATCGTTCAGTTTTTTGGTGCGCTTGCGCTTTGGGCGTGCATTTTCGTTTTTTCTTTGCAAGGAATCCACGCCAATTATTTTTAAAGTAAAAATCAAAATCACTATAAATCAATTGTTTAAGAGGGCTCTGTGCTCGAGTTCCGCTCTTGGCATGTTAAGTGCAGTATTGTTTGTGTGTTTTCTTAACATCGTAGTACAAGTTAAATTTATTTTCATTGAGAGGGGTTACAAATTATGCGCGGTATAAAATCTTTTTTTTGTACGGTTTTGCTACTGACGTTTTTTTCTATCGGCGCTCAGGCTGAAAAAATTCGTATAGCTATCGGCCACCAGAGTATGTGCACTGACACATACACCGCTGGAATTGTAGTCAAGGAGCTCCAGCTTTTAGAGAAATTTTTGCCCAAGGATGGAAAGTACAAAAACGCGAAGTATGAGGTCAGCTGGAGTGATTATTCATCCGGTGGTCCTATCACAAATCAGATGATGGCCAACAAGCTAAATTTTGGAGTTATGGGTGATTATCCATTGATCGTCAATGGCGCAAAATTCCAGGCCACTGAATCGCTGCGTACCAAGTATGTTGCCGGGACGGGTTACAACTTAAAAGGCAGTGGTAACGCCATTGTTGTTCCGGTAGATTCTGATATTTACAGCATAGAGCAGCTCAAGGGGAAGTCGGTCTCTGTGCCGGTAGGAAGCGCTGCTTGGGGCATGCTGCTCAAATCGATGAAGGATACTGGCATAAAAACCCATGAGTACAATTTGAAAAATCAAAGCCCTGCTGTCGGTGCTGCCAATATAGCGGCTAACAAAATTGATGCGCACGGTGATTTCTGTCCTTGGTCCGAATTGATGGAGTTTCGTGGTACTGGGCGTAAAATTTATGATGGTAGTGAAACGGGAGTACCTTATTTACACGGAGTTGTGGTGCGAGAAGATTTTGCAGATAAATACCCCGAGGTTGTTACCGCTTTCGTCAAAGCTGTTTATGAGGCTGGCGATTGGATTCGCGAAGACCCAATTCGAGCTGTTGATCTAATGGAGAAATGGACTGGGGTTGAGAAAGAGGTTTTGTACATTTATTTTTCTCAAGGCGGTCACTTAACACTTGATCCGACGATAAAGCCTAAATGGGTAGATGCTTTAAAATTCAATCATGGTGTATTAGTCACAGAGAAATCGATTCCAGCGTTAGATTTTAATGAATGGATTACAGAGGATTATGTAAAAGCTGCTTATCTGGATCTAGGTAAGGATTATCAAATGGAGAAGGACTCTCTGGTTGATCCCGCAATATCTAACGCGAAGTTACCAATGGAAATTTGGCACTCACGAGAAGGGATTTCATCTTACGCTTCAATTGATGAGTTCCTGGCAGCGATTGATACATTTCGAAAAACTGGTGCGAAGTTGAATGCAACTTATGTATACGATGTTGAAACTGGGCTCAAGCTGTTTGGTAAGACAGCTTTCTTCGTCAAAACTGACAGTGGTTTTACGACGTTTCTTCGCAAGCCAGACGCCGATAATTTTGCCTCCAAAAAGAATGGCAAGGTGATGGATATGGAATCAGCGTTGGCAACACTCGCTAGCTAAAGAGGTTTGCTGGCGTCGACACTGTTCGGCGCCAGCATCTTTTCATTTCAGTTTAAAAAAATTTTGAGAGGTGGGTATGAGTGGTGCCGCGCAGGAAAAAAATAACGACATAGCTACGGAAGCTGTAAACAGCGGCCCATTGAAGCGCTTGAATTCCGGTGTTGTGAGCGGTCCCGATTTAATATCGAACGAAAAATCTGGTGGTGTTACTAGTGGTTCGATTAAATCAAATGCTATGGCAGCTACGATTTCTATGGCCTCAAGTCATCGGGTGCAGGCGATTGGAGTTGGCATTCTATCGTTAGGCTTTGGTATTTTAATGTGGCACTTTGCAACACTGTACAATTTCAATTATTTTATTAATTTTGAGAATGTCCCATCGCCATTAACAGTGGGAGGGGCTTTTATTAGTCATCTTGGTGATGCTGAATTCTATAAACATATTTTAGTTAGTATGCGCCGGATATTATTTGCTTACTGTCTTGCTGTGTTGTTGGGTGTGACTGTTGGATTACTGGTCGGCCGTTCACGTCTGGCGAGGGCGGCGGTTCTCCCCTATATCGAAGTAATCAGGCCAATTCCTGCAGTGGCATGGATCCCTCTGGCGATATTGATGTGGCCCACTGAGGAGTCTTCAATCGTCTACATCACTTTTTTGGGCGCGCTTTTTCCAATTATTTTAAACACCATTCATGGCGTCGAAGAAACTCCGGAAGTGCTGGTGCGCGCGGCTTTATCTCTTGGCGCGAAAAAGTTTGAGGTTTTTTGGCATGTGGTATTGCCAGCAGCTTTACCAAGCATCGCTGCAGGCTTGTCTATAGGTATGGGTATCAGCTGGTTTTCTCTGTTGGCGGGTGAAATCATTTCTGGACAATATGGTATCGGGTACTTCACGTGGGATGCTTACTCAATGATTAATTACCCGGATATTGTAGTGGGCATGTTAATTATAGGGGGCTTGGGAACGTTATCCACTTACTTGATCGGCGTTTTGATGCGTCCGGCCCTGCGATGGAAAAACTTTCAGCGGTAGAGGCCTGGATCATGTTAGAAAAAATGGCCTTCATTTTCCTTACTATTCGAAAAAACGTTTTTCAGTGGTTTGCTATTAGCTTCTTCTTCACAGTGATTTATTACATGGTGTTGATGTTGAGTTTGATTTTACGTTTTGGAAACTTGCCCAATTATGTGAACGAGTTTAATTGGGTTGAAAACGTAAAAACCATTATTAATTCAACTCCATCATTATTAGATACTGTAATGATAGTTAAGGATGAGTGGGTTTTTGAGATTGGTTACATGAACTACGATTTTGGGAGTGGCATATCCGAATGGAGCTTGTTTTTTGCGCCCGCTAAAATTCTAGGTGTGCTTTTTCTGGGGTGTTTGATTGCTACCAATTATTTATTGTTACAAAGGCAGCGTCGTGTGTGCACAGACGCTTGCGCTAGTGTTTCTAGCGCTGCGTCTGGGTTTGGTGCACTTTGCGTTGCTTTAGCATCGATCACCATGTCCTGGGTGGTTTGCTGTTCGACACCTACATGGGTAGTTGGGTTGGCGATGATGGGTTTGGGCGTTTCAACATCTTTATGGCTCGAGCCGATGGGTCTTTGGGTGAATTTGCTTGGCTTTAGTGTGTTGTTGGGGGCTATTTTTGCAGCGGCTGGAAGGGGGCGTGGTGCCTCAATAATTTTGAATTAAACAGTAAGGAATTTGAGAGTTATTGTCCTGCGGTATTTTTTAGCTTAATAAATTATGTTTGATTGGAGTAATGCAGAGTGGTTGCCGGTGTAGTGTCAATGCAAGAGAAAAGTTTACTGAAGGTGAGGGCTGCCCAGGAAGGTCAGGGGCGTATCGAAATCGATGGTGTGAGTATTGTGTTTGGCTCTGGGGCCACTGCAACTACCGCCGTGCAAGAAACGAGCGTGAGTATTTCTCCCGGTGAGTTTGTGTGCATTTTAGGCCCATCTGGCTGCGGGAAATCAACGTTGCTTAATTCGGTAGCCGGTTATGTGACTCCTTCGTCCGGTCGTGTGTTGGTGGATGATGAATTAGTAACCGAGCCAGGCCCTGACCGCGGCATGGTATTCCAGCAATATTCTTTATTTCCATGGAAAACAGTTCATCAAAATATTGCTTTTGGTCCAAGGCGAGCAGGTTACACAAAGACGGAATGTGGGGCCATCGCAAATACTTTCTTATCAATGATAGGCCTGTCAAAGATCGCTGATAGTTATCCTGGCGAGCTGTCGGGCGGTATGCAGCAGCGCGTTGGCATTGCTCGCGCTCTGGCTAATTATCCGCGGGTTCTATTGATGGATGAGCCTTTCGGTGCTCTGGACGCGCAAACAAGATTAATGATGCAGGAGAGTTTGCTGAGTATTTGGTCGGAGTTTGGCATAACCGTCTTGTTTGTTACTCATGATGTGGACGAAGCGATTTTCCTGGCTGACCGGATTTTAATTATGAGCGCAAGCCCAGGCTCGGTGATCGCAGATCTCAAGGTGGGTTTGGAGCGGCCGCGACTGCCTGAGATGGCAACGGCGCCAGAAGCTGTGGAGCTGAAAAAGAAATGCTTGGCCTCGATACGCGCGCAGAGCCTCAAAGCATTCGAAGAGGTGAGAAGATAATGATTCGATCGGCGATTGCAAAACTGCAAATATTTTTTTTGAGCGTGGCTTTTTTTACGTGTGCTGCTGCTTTTGAAAGTCCTCAGAGTATTGATCCTGCGCGGCTAGTTGGCGAATTCCAGCTTGAAGATCAGTATGGAGGCTCGTTCGGTGTTGAGCAGTTTAAGGGCCAATGGTCGATGGTTTTTGTAGGTTTTACCTCTTGCCCCGATGTGTGCCCAGTGACGTTGGCAAATCTTGAGGCTGTTCGTGCAGAAATGGGTTTTCGTATGAGTCCGGAACGGATACCGAATATCGTGTTTCTTGCCGTGGATCCAGATCGTGACCGGAGCGTCTTGAAAGACTATTTAGCTTACTTTCATCCTCAGTATGTCGGTATCACAGGCCGTGAAGCTGAAATTAATAAATTAATAAAGAGTCTCGGCGAATTTTATCGCCTAGATCGAAAAAGCGTTGATGAAAAAAATTATAACGTGACGCACACTGCCATTGTTTCGATTATTAATCCGGAGGCGAAGCTGGTAGCAAAGATTAGCCCTCCGTTCCACCCTCATAAAACTGGAGAGTATCTGATCAAGCTTATCAATGAGCAAATGCGTTTGATAGATAAAGGCTAGTTAGATATTAGTTGATCGGAGATCACGATAGGCATTTAAATGAACGAGTTTGACTTATGAGATTTTATTTTGGCAGCTCTGCATTACTTGCTACAGCTTTGTGGATTGTAGTGGCCAGTGTCCCCAGTTTGGCAATGGATAGCGGTCAGCAAGCGCTTGTTATCGAGGATGCATGGTCGCCGCAGATGCCGCCCAATGTAAGTATGGCTGCAGGCTATTTGACGGTTGTCAATATTTCAGCAGTCCCCGTCACTATCACGAGTCTGAGCAGTCCCGCTTACCATGCGGTAGCGATTCACCGCTCGTTGATCGAGAACGGTGTGGCAAGTATGGTGAAAGTTAAGGACCTCGTCATAAATCCGGGGCAGCGCCTTAAGCTTTCGCCCGGTGGTCTGCACATAATGCTAATGAATCGAAAGTCTAAAAGCGCGTCGACTGAATCATTGCCGATTGAGCTGAAGCTGGATGACGGTAATGTCATTGATGTTACGTTGAATGTGATCCCTGGCCGCGTCCAAAGCCCGCAGACCGAGCAGGTAACTGATCACTCGAAGCATATGCATCATGGCTCGTAAATTGAAGAGCTATACCGGATTTGTGCTCGGACTAATTTTCACAGCGGCCGGCGCTCATGCTGGAATGATTGATAAGGAGGGGATGGCACCGTGGGAGATTTGTGGCTTGTGTCATAGCCTTGATGGGATTAGTAAAATGTCCAAATTTCCTATATTGGCAGGGCAGAAAAAGTCTTATTTAAGGCGTCAATTAATCGATTTCAAACAGGGACTGCGTTCAAATGATGGCGGGCAAATGGCTGCTATCGTGGATGAATTTGAAATCTCAGATATTGATCAAATTGTTAATTATTTTGCTGGCTTGCCTAGTCCGGTAAGCCAGCAGGATTTGAGGTTGGGGGCGAAGCAGGAGGAGAAATTCCAAAAGGGTAAATTGCTGTTTGAAAATGGTCGCCTTGGGGTTGCGGCCTGCAACTCTTGCCATAATCCGGTGCATCCTACGGCGCCGTATTTACAGGCGCAGCATGCAGATTATATTCGTAAGCAGTTGCGCGATTTTAGGCGGGGTGATCGCGCAAATAGGCGATCGGCGATCATGACCGTTATTGCACAAAAGTTAAGTGAGGATGAGGTCGATCAGTTGGCTGCCTACTTACAGCGCAGCGCGCGGGCCGAGGTTAGTGCGGCGCATTAAAAGGGGGCTAAAAATAGGCCCAACCTGAATTATCGCACCATTCTGAAGCTTTTTCATTGCGCGCTTTTTCTTAAAAAAACCAATTAATACAGGAGGATACGATTCTTAAAAGTATATTTTTTTGGGAGAAAATACTTGTTATAACTTGTTATAACAAGTATACTTCTCTAAACAATTGGGCAGAAAGCTATGTCTTTACTAAAAAGCGAAAACACGACCCATCAGCCGCTTTATTTACAAATAAAGGAGGCTTTGAAAAAGCAGATCCTAGACGGCGACTACGTGCCTTACGAGCGTATGCCTTCTGAAAGTAATTTGATGAAGACGTACGGCGTTAGCCGGATCACGGTGCGGCAGTCTTTACGTGATCTTCATACCGAGGGTCTGATTTTTAGCTCCCAAGGAAAGGGAACGTTTGTTAGTAAACCAAAGGCCATGCAGGAAGTGAAATTCTTGGAAGGCTTTGCAGAGGCAATGACACCCAAAGGTTATGAGGTCTCTGCTCGCCTTTTAAGTATTCGTGAAGTGAGGCCCAACAAAGATGTACAGAAAAACCTGAATATCCGAGCTAAAGATGGGGCCATTGAAGTCGTGCGAGTGAGGTACTTGAACCGCGAGGCAGTATCGGTTGATACCTCCTACTTCCCAATGTCGATTGGCCGAAAACTTTTTGCTAGAGATCTTTGCGGCGATATTTTTACATTGCTAGAAAATGAATTGGATATCGCGCTTGGGCGGGCAGATATTAGCTTGGAAGCACGCCCGGCAGATGGTGACACCGCTAAGTTGTTACTTGTAAAAGTAGGCGACCCAATCATGTGGGTGCAGCGGCTTACGCACAGTGTTGATGGTAGCCCAATTGACTATGAATATTTGGCTTTCCGCGGTGATGCCTATAAATATCAGTTCCAAATTGCTCGGAACGCTTTAAGAAAATCAGATGTTTAATGAGGAAATAGTATGACACTTCCAGACGATATTACAGTTAAAGATGTTGACGTTTTGATCATTGGTGGAGGCACGGCCGGGCCTATGGCTGCGGTGGCAGCCAAAGAAAAGGACCCGACTGCGTCGGTAATGCTCCTTGAAAAGGCCAATGTGAAGCGTTCTGGTGCCATTAGCATGGGTATGGACGGGCTCAATAACGCCGTCGTCCCAGGGCATTCAACACCAGAAGATTATGTGAAGGAAATCACCATTGCCAATGATGGTGTCTTGTTGCAAAAGGGCGTGATGACCTACGCGGAAAATTCTTTCAAGATGATTGAAAAACTTGATGCTTGGGGAGTCTATTTCCAAAAAGATGAGACCGGTGAGTACGATATGAAAAAGGTTCACCACCTGGGAACGTACGTGCTGCCAATGCCTGAAGGGCATAATATTAAAAAAATCCTATACAGGAGACTCCGTCGGCATCGGGTCACTGTAGAAAACCGCTATCAAGCTATTCGCTTGCTGAAAGATCAAGATGGAAATGCTTGCGGATGTATCTCATTAAACACCCGCACCGCTGAGATCGTTGTGATTCGAGCGAAATCTGTGGTGATGTGTACTGGGGCTGCGGGGAGAATCGGGCTGCCCGCCTCCGGGTATCTTTACGGCACTTATGAGAATCCGTCGAATTGTGGCGATGGTCACTCGATGGCTTATCAGGCAGGCGCCGAGCTTACTGGTCTGGAGTGCTACCAAATTAACCCTCTGTTAAAAGACTACAATGGGCCAGCATGCGCTTATGTAACAGGGCCGCTAGGCGGTTATACCGCTAATTCAAAGGGTGATCGTTTTATTGAGTGCGATTACTGGAGCGGTCAGATGATGATGGAGTTCTACAACGAGCTTCAAGGCGGCAATGGTCCAGTATTTCTTAAGCTCGATCATCTGGCAGAAGAGATTATTGAAGAAGTCGAGCATGTTCTCCATACCAACGAGCGACCCAGTCGAGGCCGTTTCCATGATGGTCGTGGGACTGATTACCGAACCAAGATGGTCGAAATGCATATTTCTGAAATCGGTTTTTGTGCTGGCCATTCCGCTTCTGGTGTATGGACTAATGAGAAAGGTGAAACCACCATTCCGGGGCTCTATGGTGCCGGTGATATGGCCTCGATACCTCACAGCTATATGTTAGGCGCGTTTGTGTTTGGCGAGATTTGTGGAACTAATGCCGCGGAGTTCGCCGAGGGACGGGATTTTGCTGAGTTGGATGTTGAATACATCACGGCCGAACGAGATCGTATTTTGGCACCGTTGAAACGCACTGACGGCATCCCTCCAAGTCAGTTTGAGTACAAGGTGCGCCGTTTGGTGAATGACTATCTACAGCCACCTAAAGTCACTAAAAAAATGGACATCGGCCTCGAACGCTTAATTGCAATGGAGGACGATATACAACACCTCTATGCACGTGATGCTCACGAGTTGCTGCGTGCCAATGAGGCCCAGCATATATATGACTGTGCGCAAATGGCAGCCGTTGCATCGATGTACCGTCAAGAAAGTCGCTGGGGACTTTACCATCATTATGTAGATCATCCTGAGACAAATAATGATGACTGGTTCTGCCACGTACAACTTTATAAAAACGAAGCCGGTGAGATGGTCTGTAAAAAGAGGCCTATTGACCCTTATGTTGTTGAGTTGGATGACAATGAAAAGAATGCTTATGCACAAATGCGTGTTCAGCAGACCGGTTAAACCAATTTATTTAGAGGGGACTCTACCATGCCAATAGCATCACAAATATCAATGGTTCCAGTAGTTGTTGATGACGAAAAATGTATTGCGGAAAAGGGTTGCCGCACGTGTATTGACGTCTGTCCGTTAGACGTTTTGTGGATCAATGAAGAAACCGGGAAGGCTCACATGAAATACGATGAATGCTGGTATTGCATGCCCTGCGAGACAGATTGCCCAACAGATGCTGTTTCCGTCAACATACCGTATTTACTGCGCTGAGGTTAATAAAACAATGTCTAATTTTACTGATCCATTCTTACAATCAATTGAGACGCGTTTGAATGACTCCGATGTGGGTATACGCCGCGTCGCCGTAATGGACTTAGTCGATAGTCCCGAGCCAGCTGCCGTTGAGCTATTGATCATGGCGCTGAGCGACGTTGACGCCGCGGTGCGTATGGAAGCGGCCAAGGTGATTGACGAGTTTGAGCCAGTCGACATGATGGACGCGCTGGTTGATGCGTTGACTTCAACCGATGAGGCCGTGCGCAATGCTGCTGCTAACGCTTTGGCTGATTTAAAAGACCAAACCGTGGCTCCCGCATTATTAGCGGCGCTCTCAGGTGACGATCCATTTGTACTGACTGCAGTATTGCGTGCATTAAAACCGATGCGTATTAAAGAAGCGCGCGTTCATGCGATCGAGCTTCTTCAACATGCGGACGCTAGCGTGCGTCGAGAGGCCGTGGGTGTTCTTGGCTACTTACAAGAAGTAGAAAACTTGCCGCAGTTAATCGCTGTGGCTGCACATGATGACGACTCTGAAGTTCGTCGCACAGCAGTTGGAACTCTCGTCTATGCGACTTCTAGCCAAGTTTCGGAGCCGCTGATTGCTGCCTTGAACGACGACAACTGGCAAGTATTGGTTGAGGCAATAAAGGGAATAGGTCGTTTGAAAATCACCGATGCGATCCAACCACTCATTGAGAAAACATCCGGCCAGCGCTGGGAGGTTATGGAGAAGGCAGCCGAGTCCATAGGAAAATTGGGCCTCATCGATGGTATTCCTGCACTGGGCGCTTGTATAACCAACCCAATTAGTAATTTACGTAAGGCTGCGGTTGCAGCACTGGGCGAAATTTCTCACACAGACGGCCTGCAATTTATAGCTGTAGCGCTAGACGATAACGATCCCGATGTGCGTAAACTTGCGCGTTGGGCAAAAGATAAAATTGAAACTGCGGATAAAGTAACTAGCGCAGGCTAATTAATAGGACTTTTGGTTATGACTTTTGTTGTTACAGAGCAATGCATTAAATGCAAATTTACTGACTGTGTTGACGTTTGTCCTGTTGATTGTTTTCACGAAGGACCCAACTTTCTCGTCATTAATCCTGATGGCTGTATTGACTGTGCATTGTGTATTCCCGAGTGCCCAGTGGATGCAATTTATGAGGAGAGCGATTTGCCGCAAGAGTTTCAGGAATATACAAAAATCAATGCAGATCTCTCCGCTAAATGGCCTGAGATTTTAGCGACACAAAAACCGTTAGATGATGCTGAAGATTGGGCTGATCAACCCGGCAAACGCGATTTTCTAATTTTTGAAGCTGGCGGCGATTCCGTTTGAATACTCTTTCGACGAGCTCTTTTTTGTGTTGTTGCATGCAAAAAAAAGGATTTTTTTATGGCTAGGCAGCAATCTTCTCCTGTGAAGGTTCATCTTAAAAATACACCAAGTATTCTCAATTTAACCTGGTCTGATGGCGAAAAAACCGAAATTTCGGGTGTCAGCCTGCGCCGTTTTTGTGCCTGCTCAGGGTGCCGTTCAAGGCAAGTGATTGGCACTGAGATTATTACGGACAGTGGTGAAATACAGAATATTAAGCTTATGGGTAGTACAGGTTTACAAATTGTTTTCGCTGATGGGCATGACCGAGGCGTCTTTCCTTGGGCCTATATATATGCGATTGCGAATGGAGGCGCGCTCGATTTTTTAGCCAGTTAGGTTAAAAAATTTATTAACAGCAAGTTGGCTGGGTATTTTTGAGTGTGTTTATTAACCTTTATTTTACCAGATATCATCCTGACATTGAGTCTCTCCAGATGTGCTTATGGAGCACAATTTTGAATATTTCAGTTTGCCAAGAGAAGGACTCCGATGTGTAGTCTCTTGCCCAAATCAACGCCTTCTTTTATTTAAGGTATCGCGTTTAGTGTCCGTAGTAGCGAGTAGTATTTTTCTTAGCACGCAGTTTTCATCCGGTCCTCATTTAATTTGAGAAAATGGTGCCAGCAACTTCTCTAATATTTTCTTTAATGGTCGTAGGGAATTCTAGTTGCATTTATTTTAATGCCTGACACGGTCGTGCGCTGAAATAACAAAATATTTGAGGGGCGAGACGCGTTTTTTGGATGCCTCCGACTAGCAGTGCCAATCTTAAGCTAGTGATTGCTCAATTTTTACAAATTATGAACAGAGAGGATTGTTAATTATGGCAAAACTGATGACTGAGAAGGTAACCGAAGTTCATCATTGGAATGACACTTTGTTTAGTTTTAAAACGACTAGAGATATGGGTTTTCGATTTAAAAGTGGACATTTCACGATGATTGGACTCGAGGCTGAGGGTCGCCCGTTGTTGCGAGCTTATAGTATCGTCAGCGCAAACTACGAAGAAGAGTTAGAGTTTTTTAGCATTAAAGTTCCTGATGGCCCGTTAACATCAAAATTACAAAATATTCAAATAGGCGATGAAGTATTTGTTAACAACAAGCCCACGGGTACACTGACACTGGACAATTTGCTTCCAGGAAGAAACTTATATTTGTTTAGCACGGGTACCGGCTTGGCTCCCTTTATTAGTATTATTAAAGATCCTGAGGTGTATGAGAATTTTGATAAAATTATATTGACCCATGGCGTCCGCAAAGTTAATGAGCTTGCGTATCGAGAATTATTTACTGATTCGCTCCCGAACAATGAATATTTTGGTGAAGAAGTTCGGAGTAAGTTGATCTACTACCCAACGGTAACCCGGGAGCATTATGCTAATCAGGGTAGAGTAACTGATTTAATAGAATCAGGCGAAATTATTAGTAGCCTTGGTCTTCCTCCTTTAAGTCCAGAACACGATCGTGCAATGATCTGCGGTAGCCCATCGATGCTTAAAGAGATTTCTGCAAGTCTTGAGGCGCTAGGTTTCTCTGAGTCACATCATGGCAATATTGGTAGTTATGTTATTGAACGCGCGTTTGTGGAGTAGCAATTATTTTGAATAAACAGAAAGTTTTGTCGGTACTTGAGTCCATTAATGATCCATTGTTGGACAGAGACTATGTTGCGTTGAGAGCCGTAGAGTCTGTAGAGATAGAGAATGGCTGCACTAATATTGTCATTAAATTGGGTGCGAAAGCAGACTCTCTGGAAAAGAAAACTAGTCTGGCGTTGAAAGCTAGGCTTGAGGCTGCGGGACTAGGCCCAATTAATTTGCGCATGGTCACTGAAGTACTGCCTTTCGCTGTGCCGAATGAACAGAAGCATTTGTCTGGTGTTAAAAATATCGTGATGGTTGCTTCAGGCAAGGGCGGTGTAGGCAAGTCAACGACCGCAGTGAATCTTAGTTTAGCTCTGCATGCTGAAGGCGCCAAAGTCGGACTTTTAGATGCCGATATTTACGGTCCTAGCCAGTGCGCAATGCTTGGCGTCGACGAAGACATTAAGCCCGAATTGGTCGACCAAAAATTCATAAGGCCTGTTGAGAGATTTGGAATTAAGTCAATGTCCGTAGGGTATTTGTCTAAGGAAAAAGCGCCGATGATTTGGCGAGGCTCAATGGCCGTGCGGGCGCTGCAGCAGTTGATGGAGCAGACTTTGTGGGGCGATATTGATTATTTGATTATTGATATGCCGCCAGGTACGGGTGATATTCAAATATCTTTGGCGCAAACCTTCCATGTGGCAGGAGCGGTTATCGTTACTACCCCGCAGGAGATTGCTTTGCTGGATGCTCGCAAAGGAATTGAGATGTTCAAAAAAGTCGGGATCCCTGTGTTGGGCATCTGCGAAAATATGGCAACGCATATTTGTTCAAACTGTGGCCACGAGGAGTCTATTTTCGGTGCTGGCGGAGCTGCCAAATTAGCACAGGATTATTTGACGCCATTGCTAGGCTCGCTGCCCTTGGATTCGCGTATTCGAGAAAACGTTGATCAAGGACTTCCCACCGTTGTAAATGATCCTATGGGATCTCTGTGCAATTCATACATGGCACTGGCTAATCAAGTTGCAGCTCAGCTCTGGCTCAGTAATCTCGATGCCGTACAGTCACCTACCATGGTTGTTTCCGACGCTTAGGCGTGATTTTTTCGACTCCTCCCTACAGGCCTCCAGTTGCTTGCGAGACCTTTCATGTGCTTTTCTTAGTAAATTTTTTGTAGTCTTTTCATATCTTTAGTTTGCTGCCTTATGTTTTCTTATCGACGGTCGACGCAAGGTGGCAATGGGTTGTCTTGTCCGACTTTTTTTAGAAGCATATCTAGTATCTGCTTGCTGAGCGCACGCGACATAACCTGGTCTGTGTTGAGTCAATTGAGCTCTAAAGATTACTTGTGGATTCTTGACGTTGTCTTTTATGGCTATCGAAATTTAATCTTCGCGTATTTATTTTATTTACATGTAATGATCGTAAGTAACTTGTATTAGTTATTTATTTTTTTATTTTTTTATTTTTTTTCACTCTTAGTTTTGCCTAATTTTAGTGCGCTAGAGCCATTTTATAACCCATTTATTTTGCTGATTTACAGTTTCGATCTTTTTTTCATACCGACTGATTTTGTTGTGAAGATAAAAAAACCTTTCAATACATATCTTTATAAATCGATAAGCGAATTTTTTCATCTTTTATTATTTTGGCATGGAAATCGCAACATTGTTGTTAACTCAATATGTATTTCTAATACGAGTTAAAAATTGAGTAGGCGCGAGTGCTTTTTAGAGGACGATTCCAAATTAGCTAGAAAGCACTATTAATATTTATATTGTTTGGAGACTATGATGCGATTTGAAAAGTATTTGGGGCTAGGACTATTAACTGCAATGGGCTACAGCGCTACAGCTTCTAGTGGGGCGATTGAGAGTGCGATAGAAAATGGTAAGGTTGAAGGAAACTTACGTGCCTATTACAACCATAGAGATTTTGAAACCAAGACAAATGAGTCCGCTTTTTCTCTTGGTGGCGCGCTACGTGCAGAGACAGGATATATAGGTTCTTTCAAGGTAGGTATGGGCTATTACACAGCCCAAGATGTCGGAACTAACGACTCTGACCTAAGCAAAGTAAATAAGCGGTTAGGTAGTGACTTAGAAGTTTTAGGCGAAGCTTATCTAAATGCCTCTATTGCCGATACTTCACTTACGCTAGGGCGTCAGAAATTAAGCACTCCTTTTGCCAACAGTGGGGACGCCTTTATAATTCCTTTTAGTTTTGAGGGTGGCAGCATCAAAAACAATAGCATCAAAAATTTAACCATCGAGATTAGCCAAATTAACACGATCAAAAATCGTAATTCAAGTGAATTTTTGGATGTGGGAAAATTTTCAACCGGACGTTACGGGGTTAACCAAGAGAGCACATCAGGAACGACAATTATTGGTGCAACCTATGCAGTCGATGGACTCAAATTTCAAGCCTGGGCCTATGAGTATGCTGAATTATTCAGTACTTTTTACGTTCAGGGCAATTATAGTTTTGCCGCTAAGAGTGGCCTGAAGCCTTTTGTTGCGGCACAAGTTGTCAAGCAGAGTGATACGGGTGATAAATTACTCGGTAAAGTTGATTCGTCGTTGTGGGGACTTCAAGGTGGCGCAGCTTTTGGAAAGTCGAAATTGACCCTCGCTTATACC
The DNA here is from genome assembly GCA_905478995.1 of uncultured Pseudomonadales bacterium. Taxonomy (GTDB): domain Bacteria; phylum Pseudomonadota; class Gammaproteobacteria; order Pseudomonadales; family UBA7434; genus UBA7434. The sequence continues at coordinate 24,665 of CAJQKT010000013.1, forward strand.
ACCGTTGCGGAGGAAGCCGGTACTTTTAAAAACGGGGCTTTCCTAACGCCGTATTCTTACTCAACGAGCCCTATATTTACCAACAATATGCTTTCGACGGTAGAAAATACAGATGCAGGTGAAGCGATAAAATTAACGCTCAATCATAGTTTCTCTAAAGCTAAACTGAAGGTTAGTTATGCGGATTTCGATTTTGATACCGCCGCTGATCGAGAGGCCATTAATGTTGATGTTACCTATAGTCTTGATGACATGGTTAAAGGTTTGACGGCTCGCTGGAGAATCGAGTCTGTTATTTCGGACATATCTAGCGTCGAACAGATTAATAATCGCTTTCAGTTGCAGATGAAGTTTTAACGGTTTCAGCGGCTAAAGTGCTACCGGTTTAAGAAAGGCGCTGCATTGACCCAGCCAGCAAGGATTAGCTCTACAAGGATGTTATTGGAAAGTGAGCAAGAATGTTGTAGTAAGAAATGAGGGGGACTGAGCACTGTCCATGTTATTTGATCCAAAAGACTTTGACAGGCAGTGCCCATATTTTCTCGGGAATAGATTGTGAGAGTTTGGTCTAGCGTAGGCTCGAGTGACTGCCGACTATAATAATTTGTGCTCGGCGTGCCAACACTTTTAAAAAGACGTTGATGCTCGTTGGGTTTCATATTTGAGGGTTAATTGGTGTTGCATAAGATTTTTCCTGGCTTGATTTGGTTGGAAGGTTATCGGGGAGAGGTATTTAAAAGTGATTTCTTATCGGGCATAACGATCGCCGCGATGCTCATACCGCAAAGCATGGGTTATGCCTTGGTTGCGGGTTTGCCTGCTCAGTACGGTTTGTATGCATGTATTGTCCCGCCTCTTGTATACGCGCTGCTTGGTACTTCCAATAAAATTTCTATGGGGCCAGTTGCGCTAGACTCGATCTTGATTTTAACAGGCTTGAGCGCACTTGCGGAGCCCGGATCTGATAACTACTTAGAACTCGCTATTGCATTGACTTTAATGGTCGGGTTGATTCAATTTGCCCTTGGGATGTTAAAATTTGGTTTCATTGCCAATTTCTTATCCTATCCAGTGATTCTTGGTTATACCTCTGCTGCGGCCATAATCATCATGGGAAGTCAGCTTGATAACATGTTGGGTGTTACTGGGGGCGGCGGTAATATATTTCGTCAAGTTTTCTATTTCATCCAATCGATTGATAATTGGCATTGGCTTACAGCGGGTATTGGGCTGGCAGGGTTGGCTTTTATGATATACCCGAAACGATTCTTCCCGAATATGCCAAGCGGCTTAATACTTCTTGTTATTGGAATGTTTTTTTCTGGCCTCTGGAATATACAGAGTTATGGGGTTGATGTTATCGCTTCAATTCCCCAAGGGCTGTCAGTTCCGCGTGTGCCCACTATTTCTATGAGTCAAATGACGGCTTTGATACCTACCGCTCTTACGGTCGCTTTAATGGGGTACGTGGGAAGTATGTCTATTTGTAAAGCACAAGAAAAGCCTACTGATAAATTTAGAGTCAGACCCAATCAGGAGTTGATTTCGGTCGGGATAGCCAATTTTTTTGGGGCATTCTTTAAGGCGTTCCCTGTGTCGGCAAGTTTTTCAAGAAGCGCGGCATTTGTTGAGGCGGGTGCGTTAACTCAGCTATCAGCGGTTATCTCGTCCGGAGTGATAGTGATTGTCATGCTATTTTTAACGCCGGTTTTTGTCCGTTATCCGCTGCCTAAGGTGTTGTTGGCGGCCATCATCATTCTTTCTGTGGCGAGTCTATTTAAATACGGTCAAATGAAAGCCTTGTTCAAGTATAATCTATATGAATTCATGTTGATGCTGGTAACCTTCTCGCTGACCTTACTGCTGGGTGTGCAACAGGGGCTTTTGGCGGGAGTGGCTTTGTCGATTTTGAAAGTCATTTATAATACGGCGTCACCACATATGACTGAGCTCGGTTCAATTCAAGGCGGCCGTTTATTTCGGAATGTAAATCGTTTTGATGATGTCTTTATCCGTGACGACATTCTTATTTTTAGATTTGATGCGCCACTGTATTTTGCCAATAAAGACTACTTTGTAGAAAATCTCTATCGATGGATGAAGCAAAGAAAAGATGGCGTTTTAACTTCAGTTATTTTTGATGCGGAAGCAGTCAATAGTATGGATATAACAGCTATTTTGATGTTAAAGAAAATTATAGACAACCTGAAACAGCAAGGTATTAAGCTGTATATAACTAATGCCATAGGGCCCGTGAGAGATGATTTAAATAATTCGCCATTAGGTGATTATATGGGTGAAGAATCGATGTTTACTACTATTCAAAATGCAATCGACTATATTGACCATGGCATAAGTGATGTTAATCATATTGCACTGCAAACGGGTACTAAGGGTTGAAAAAGTGGATGCTTTTAAGGCGGTGTAGACTTATCTTTTTAGTGATGCTTAATCCTTCAGCACAGTCGTAGGAATCTAGCTGGTTTATAAACTTTTTTCCTATTGCGTCATTTTTTCAAAGATCGCACCACACTGTTTTTATTCTTGGCGCAGTCGCTGGTTATTGAGTCACTCTCAAGCGGAACAAAATCTTCTTTTTCGCGCACGAAGCACGCAGGGCAAGCAAAATCTTCGGGTAGATCTTCAAAACGAGTTCCTGGTTCATAGCCTTCGTGTTCATGGCCGACGGCTTCGTCATAAATGTAGCTGCAATCAGGGCACTGGTATTTTTTCATCGTGATGTCTATCCCTCACAGTGAAAGAGTTGAGTCGGCGTATATTTTTCTTTTATTGATGTCGCGTTATTTATGCTGCGACAAGCGATGCGTATTTCTGCTCCATTGCCTCGCGCTTACCCGGCAGGATATTTACTTTGCTGAGATCGCCCTGAATATGTTGTAAGTTAAGCAGGCGTGGGTTCATCACAGCAAACCATATGGGCGGGCAGTAAGCCATTAAATACGCACCAAAATAGCCATTGGGCAATGCAGGTACATCCTCGAAGTTGCGCAATGATTGATAGTGACGCGTGGGGTGTGCATGATGATCTGAATGGCGCTCTAGATGATAGAGCAGTAAGTTTGAAAACACGTGATTACTATTCCATGAGTGATGGGGCTGGCAGCGCTCATAACTGCCATTGGCTTTTTTCTCGCGTAACAATCCGTAGTGCTCAATATAATTAGCACTGGTTAATTGCCACCACGCTAAAAAATTGTGAATGATTAAAAAGGGCAGTAACATCCAGCCAAACGCAATCAGCAAGCTAATCTGAATGACGGCTGTAATCGCATAAGACTGGAGCAATTCATTACTTGGGCTCCACATTGATTTGCCTTTGCGCTGCAAGCGAACCTTTTCTAGTTGCCAAGCCCGCTTGAAGCCGCCAGGTATTTCACGCAAGGCAAAGGCATAAATATTTTCACCCATTTTCGAAGAGGCGGTATCTTCGGGGGTAGCAACATGGCGATGGTGCCCTGCGTTGTGCTCCAGGCAAAAGTGCCCATAGCCTGGCACTGCTAGTACTATTTTTGCCATCAATCGGCTGAGCGGATCTGTTTTATGGCCTAATTCATGCCCAGTGTTGATGCCAAGCCCAGAAGTCATGCCTGCGCCTACGGCCAATATTAAATAGCCGGCCATGCTCAGATCTTGAGTGACGATCCAATAGACAGCGGCAAAAAAAGTGATGAAGTGCAATGGCACGGCTAGATACAGGAGCCGGCTGTAGTACCGGTCCTGCTCCAGTTGGGCTACGACTTCTTCTGGCGGATTGCTCAGATCCTCGCCCAGCAAATAATCAAAAAGGGGGACGCAAATATAGGCGGCGACCATTGGCACCAGCAGCATTAGTTCAATACCAGTCAGGCCATGTAAAACTAATCCGGTAATGGGAAACAGCGGGTAAAGTGCTGACATCCACCACAGGCCGCGCTTTTTATCGGTATAGCTAATGGTGCCCTGAGTGGGGGAGTCAAAGGTAACGGTTTTCATAATGGACTCTTTTTAGTGGGTGAATATAAAGTTTAGGGACGTGCTTCAACTTCCGCTTGACATCTGGGGACTCATCCTTATCATTTGGCGACAGGCCGGCTGCTGACAGTCGCTTTACTTATCTTCCGAAAATAGGACTACCCATGCACCTTTTGCGCGCCGCTACCTTCAATGGCTTTACTGAAATAGCAAAGGAAATGCAGCTGGATATTCCTGCTCTTTTACACGCTGCCGGTCTGCCGTTAGATGTGCTCGATCCAAAAAATGCCGATATGTACTATCCGTTGGCTGGCTTTGAAAAGCTCTACGGCCTTGCTGAACAGCAAACTGGGCGTTGCGATTTGGCTGCAATGCATGGTCGTCGGCAGGAATTATCGGCGCTGCTGGGTGTGCTGGGTTTTTATATGCAGCAAGGCCGAACTATTGGCGAAGCCTTGCATGTGCTAGAGCATTACATCTCGTTTCAGGTACAGGGGGGAGACCTACTAATTTATGAGTATGGTTCTTCGGCGGTGCTTGAGTTAGTAATCAAAGATGCCGTTCGCTTGAAAAGCACTCGCTATAGTACTGAGTTTTCTTTGGCGGCTGCCAACGCTATATTCGTTTCGCTATGCGGCCCTAGCTGGAAGCCAGAAGCTATTCATTTTATGCATGGGCCACCCCCTAACGCTAAATATTTGCAGCGGCATTATTCGGCGCCTATCAGTTTTAATCAGGAACACAACGCACTTTATTTTGACCCGAAAGATTTGGCTACGCCCATAGCTACTTTTAATCCTCAACTTAAGCAGGTTTTAGAGCGCGGTCTTGCCGACTTGGAGGAAAAGTATACGGATGACTTGGTGGCGCAAGTTGAACATCTTATTTATAGCGCACTAACTACCGGTAATTGCACGGCCGACTCAATAGCATCATTTTTAGGTATTCATCGACGCACAATGCATCGCCTTCTGAAAAAAGAGGGCAGTAGTTATACCCATTTACTCGATCGAGTACGTGAAGATATGGCGCGTCGCATGCTTAAGCACAGCAATATGCAGCTCACTCAAATTTCACTGTTATTGGGGTATTCCGAGCTTAGCGCATTTAGTCGGGCGTTTAGGCGCTGGACTTCACTGGCTCCGATGGATTACCGCAAAAGTTAGGCGCTGACCTTCACCACGAGCTTGCCGAAATTGGCGCCTTTGAAAAGGCCTAAAAATGCAGTGGGGGCATTTTCTAAACCATCCACCATGTCTTCACGGTAATGAATTTTTCCTTCTTTGAGCCAGCCACTGACATCTCTAATAAAGTCGGGTGCGCGGTTTATATGATCGCCAATAATAAAGCCCTGCATTTTGATGCGTTTGCGCAAAATCATACCCTGCAGCAAGCTCATGCGGTCTGGGCCGGCGGGAAGTGTTGTTTGATTGTAATGGGCAATCAGCCCGCACACAGGTATGCGCGCAAAATCATTTAGCAGCGGCATTACTGCTTCCCACGAACTGCCGCCCACATTTTCGAAATAAACATCAATACCGTTGGGGCAATGCGCGGCTAACTGTTTTGCCATGTCTTTATCGTAGTGGCTGACACACGCATCGTAACCCAATACATCCACCGCATATTTGCATTTTTCGGCAGCGCCGGCTATGCCCACAACGCGACAGCCTTTTAGCTTAGCTATTTGCCCGACTATAGAGCCCACTGCCCCCGTCGATGCAGCTAGTACTACTGTGTCACCTGGCTTAGGTTGGCCAATATCTAACAGTCCAACATAGGCGGTTAGCCCCGGCATACCCAATACACCCAGCGCGTAAGACGGATTCGTGATGCGAGAGTCGAGCTTTCTCACGCCCTGACCATTGCTTACATCGTACTTTTGCCAGCCAGAATAGGCGGTAACTAAATCACCAGCCTGAAAGTCGGGGTGGCGCGACATAGCGACCCGCGAGACTGTACCGCCCACCATGACCGCGCCAAGCTCCACACCTGCCGCATAACTTTCACCCGCATTCATGCGGCCGCGCATGTAGGGGTCGAGCGAAAGATAGCTGGTTTGCAACAGCATTTCATTTTCACCAATCGCTGGGATTTTGGCATTTTCGAGTCGAAAGTTTTCTACGCTAGGTTTACCAACAGGGCGCGAAGCTAAAACAATACGGCGATTTATTTTTCGTGTATCAGCGAAGCTTGTCGGAGCGGTTACGCTGGCCATGGCCCCCATTAGTGCTAGGCTGAAGTCCCGTCGATTTAATTTCATTATTTTCCTCATCAATTTTCAACTGTGTGTTATTGGGCAATGCGTTATTGGGCCTTGCTATGTTCGGCGTACATAGTAAAGAATGCGGCGCTAATGTAAATTAGTTCTCCTTGAGGCAGGGCAGCAAGTTGGATAGTGCCGGTTCTACGTTAGCGAAAAATGTAGGTGCTAAATCATAGCCTGTATTTTTTTCCGGGGTGGGTTGGTGCAGTTTTTCTAGCTGTAGTTTCGATCGCTTGACTAAAGTTTCAATCGCCTGACTGCAGTTTCGATCGTCTGGCTGTAGGTTCGATGGCCTATTTTTAGCAGCGATAGACTATATTTATTATTTAAATCAATGGCTTAAATATATTTTTAGAATGCTTCGGTAAACGCAAACGGTTTGGCCTGCTGTGACCGGATAAGTGCTTTCTTGCGGCTGCTCGGCACTCTAATTGGTGACTAGTTGGCGAGTCTTGACTGGGTGAGTGGGGGTGGTTATGTCGCTACCGTGACATTCTTGACTGAGTGGGTTGACGGTACGCTATGCGTTCAGAGAAGCCCATCCCGAGGCGCTTTCGGCGGCTGTATTGCGTGCGTCTAGGTGCCAGTTTGATCGTGTAGGGATCTGCAATTGTTCTGAGACGAGCATTTAAATAATTGGCAATGAAAACCAATACGGCACTTGCCGAAAAATTGAAAGTAGCCGCGAAGTAATGCCAATCATCCGCGCATTGGCGTAACCGGTGTCGAGCCTCAGGTTGAAAAATCTAATCGTGAAGTTTTTCTGTTGCCGCGCAAAGCAACGCCAATAGGGCGTGGCTTAGGTAAAACCATCGGCTGGACACATCGAAATTCGCTTGCGCGCCGTGATGTTAAAATGCTCAACGCTGTGCAATATTTAAAGTTTGATGATGCAGGTTTGCATATTAGTATGAATGGGCAGCCACAAACGCTAGAGGTTGATACAATCATTGTGCGCGCAGGGCAAATGCCCTTGCACAGCTTGTATGATGAGCTGTCTGATGGTTCTATGCCGGTGCATTTGATTGGCGGTGCACATGAAGCCGCAGAGCTCGATGCTAAGCGCGCCATCAAACAAGCGAGCTATTTGGCGGCAGAAATTTAGCCCAATTGGGTGTAAGGCAAGCTGATAGTTTTTAGATCATTGACGCGTTCAGTCGTGCAGTAGTTTTGTGAAGAGAATCTGCAGATAGTAAACTGCGCACTCCCATTTTAATTTTTTAATAAACACGGTACGGTTATGACTCAATACACTTGCTTTGACGTTCAAATAAACGATCACATTGCGCACATTAAGCTGATTCGTCCTGAAAAGCGCAACAGTATGATTCCTGAATTTTGGTCTGAATTGCCCGCTATCGTTGCTGAGATTGATGCCAGCGCTCATGCTCGCGTCATTGTTATCTCTTCAACCGGACCGCATTTTACAGCAGGATTAGATTTAAAGGCATTTTTACCCACTGAAACAGACAACCCCGATCCTAAGCATCACTTGGCTAGCGGGGCTAAATTTTATGAACATGTGAAAGTTTTACAGTCAGCGTTTTCTAGCCTAGAGAATTGTCGCTTGCCGGTATTGGCGGCTATACAAGGCGGTTGCATTGGTGGTGGTATCGACATGGTGACTGCGTGTGATATGCGCTATGCAACAGACGACGCTTTTTTTATCTTACAAGAAACTAATCTGGCTATGACGGCAGACGTGGGCACTTTTCCGCGCCTGCTCAAGTTGATACCTGAGGGGGTGGCGCGTGAAATTGCCTACACAGGTAGGCGTTTTGGCGCCGCTGAGGCCAAAGCAAACGGACTGCTTAATGAGACGTTTGCCGATGCCGAAGCCATGCTCGCCCAGGTGATGGCTATAGCCGCTGAAATTGCGGGTAAAGCGCCACTCGCTGTCTCTGGCTGTAAGCGCATCATTAATTATGCGCGCGATCATAGCACCGCCGATACACTCGATTATATTGGTATTTGGAATGCAAGCATGCTGCAAACTGAAGAGGTCATGGAGGCCATTGGTGCTAATGCCGAGAAACGCGCAGGGCAGTTTGCAGCTTTGCCCACTCTTGCCAGTCGCCACGTTGAAAAATAAAACGATCAGCACGGAGCTCTTTTTTCGTTAATGTTTGATGTAGCGAAAAGTAACCCATAGTGACGTCATTTTTTGTGAGCTATGGCAGTGTCTCACTGGGGTTTTTTAAGTCAAAAAATTAAATAATATTGGAAGGCATGATGAGTAATTCAAACACTACTATATACACACACGAATACTGGCCTGCTGAATCTCCACCATTGCCACTGGAATATTTTTATCGCTATGAGGCGGAGATAGCCGACAGTGATTTTTTAGTGCAACCGAAGAATGGTGAGGCAACACATTATAGTTGGCGCGAGGTGGGTGATCAGTCGCGACGCGTAGCGAGTTATTTGCGCAGTCTTAATATGCCGGCAGGAAGCAAAGTTGCGCTATTGGCAAAAAACTCAGCGCATTGGGTTATGGCTGATTTGGCTATTTGGATGGCGGGTCATGTGACGGTGCCGCTTTATCCGGCCATGCCGATTGATCATGTCGAACATGTTATTGATCACAGTGATGCAGAATTTATTTTTCTTAGCGGTATGGATAACTGGGAAGAAATGCAGGCCGGCTTGCGCAAAGTTGAGCGCGGTATTGCTTTGCCTGGTGGGCCTGACGATCCGCGTTTTATTTCGTGGCAGGCAGTGATTGAGCAAAGCACACCGCTGACCGAAAACACCCAGCGCGCTGCCGATGAATTGGCTACGATCGTGTACACCTCGGGCAGTACCGGCATGCCCAAAGGCGCGATGCTTAATTTTTCAGCGTTAGCCGCGGCCACCGTGTTGGATCCTGTCTATTTGCATATTTCGAAAGATGACCGTGGTATTTCGTACCTTCCGTTAGCGCACGTTGCAGAGCGTTTGACTGTTGAAATGGGTTCAATTAGTTGTGGCACCTGCATTTATTTTAGCGAAGGGCTAGAGACCTTCACTCAAGATTTACGTCGTGCTCGTCCCACCATCTTTTTTAGTGTGCCGCGCTTATGGATGAAATTTAAATTTGGCATTTTACAAAATATACCCGCCGAGCAACTCGATAAACTTTTAGATGACCCTGCTACCCGTGAGCAGACACAAAAAGCGGTGCTTGAACCATTAGGTTTAGATCAGGTGCGCTATGCTTTTTGTGGCAGTGCACCTATGTCGCAAGATCTCCTCAGCTGGTATCAGCGCCTCGGGATGAATATTTTAGAAGGTTATGGCATGACCGAAAACTTTGGTTACTCCTTTGCCACTATAGCAGGGCAAGAACGGTTGGGTTATGTGGGTACGGTAAGGCCTGGTGTTGAAGCAAAACTGACTGAGCAAGGTGAAGTGTTAGTTCGAGCGCACACAAATATGACGGGTTACTACAAAGCTCCTGAAAAAACTCGCGAAGCACTTACAGACGATGGTTTTGTATGCACTGGCGATAAAGGAGAGTTTGACGAGCAAGGGCGCCTGCGTATTACTGGGCGTATTAAAGAATTGTTTAAAACTAGTAAAGGTAAGTATGTTGCGCCGGCACCTATTGAAGACAAAATTTTGAGTAGTTTGCTGTTAGAGGCCTGTTGCGTGATGGGGTCGGGAGAGCCGCAACCTATAGCGCTGCTTATGTTGTCTCCAGATGCCCGGGTAGCGGCAGCGAATGCCGACCAGCGCGCCGGGATGACGCAGCAGTTCGCAGCTTTGTTAGCCGATGTGAATGCACAGATAGAGGCTCATGAAAAATTGCATGCACTTATTATTGTTAAAGATGAGTGGAACATAGAAAACGGCTATCTCACTCCGACTATGAAAATAAAACGTTCGGTTGTAGAGTCGGCCTACGAGCCTCGCTTAGGCGAATGGTATGCGGCCGATAAAGGGATTTATTGGGAGGCATAGACCCGCTGCCGATTGAGCCCAAGGCATTATTAAAATCATCACATGCAGCAAAAAATAATACGGGCAATTTTTTAAGACTCATTGGGTTTAAAGATGTTGATCAAACTATTCATTTAATTTTGGGAGATTACATAATGAAAACGATTAAGCGAGAAGATATCGCGCAGTACCAGAATGTTGAATTAGAAAGTAGCGAGTGGCATACCGTCACTCAAGAGCAAATTAATCAGTTTGCCGACTGTACGCTCGATCATCAATTTATTCATATTGATCCAGAAAAGGCCAGCCAAACACCGTTTGGCGGCACGATCGCCCACGGATTTTTAACGTTATCAATGCTTTCTCATTTTTCTGAGCAATTTGCATTGGTCATTGAAGGCACTTATATGGGTGTGAACTATGGCTTTGATTCTGTGCGTTTTATTTCGCCGGTAAAAGTAGGTAAAAAAATTCGCGCCCACGCAAAGTCGCTCGAAATTGTTGAAAAGCGACCGGGTCAGTTTATGAGTAGAACTGAGGTGACCGTAGAAATTGAAGGCGAAGAAAAGCCAGCGTTAAAAGCGGTCTGGATTGGTATGCAAATGGTAAGTTAAGTGCCCACCCATATTTCTGTAAGGGTCGTCACACCTTTGCAGTAACTCTTTTTAGTCAGTGGATAGAATTGTTAGAGGTTGTTATGAAGGCTTTAGTTTGTAATGAATTTGGATCTGCGGAAAGCTTAGTTATTGAAGATCGCGAGACACCAGCGCCGGGCAAAGGCGAGCTGCTGATTGATATCAAAGCGGCGGGGTTAAACTTTCCCGATGTGTTAACTGTGCAGGGCAAATACCAAATCACGCCCGATTTACCTTTTGTCCCAGGCGTTGAATCGGCTGGCATCGTGGCTGCAGTGGGCGAGGGTGTTACCCGGTTTAAGGTAGGTGATCGGGTGATCTCTACGATTGCGATTGGGGCATTCGCCACAGCGTGTATTGCACCTGAGGGCGTGGTGATGCCTATGGCGTCTAATATGACTTTTGAGCAGGCGGCGGGATTTTGCATTACCTACGCCACCTCTTATTATGCGTTTAAACAGCGCGCTCAATTAAAGGCTGGCGAAACGGTTTTAGTCTTGGGTGCAGCAGGCGGCGTGGGCATCACCGCTATTCAAATTGCCAAACATATGGGAGCTAAGGTGATTGCCGCGGCGAGTACTGAAGAGAAACTCGATTTTGCCTGTGCCGCGGGCGCGGATATGCGCATTAACTACAGTACCGAAAACCTCAAGGACAAAATTAAAGAATTAACGGGTGGTAAAGGCGCTGATGTCATTTATGACCCTGTAGGTGGCGATTACAGTGAGCAGGCTTATCGTTCTATTGCGTGGTACGGCCGCTATTTGGTGATTGGTTTTGCAGCCGGCCCCATACCTAAAATCCCTTTGAATTTGCCACTGCTAAAAGGCGGCGATATTCTCGGTGTTTTTTGGGGAGGTTGGGCTGCGCGCGACCCTGCTGGATCACAGCAGAATTTTGTTGAATTGTTGCAACTGGTCGAAGCCGGAAGTTTAGTGCCGATTACTACTGAAGTTTATGATTTTGAGGATTATGCTAACGCTTTTGCCTGTTTGACTGAGCGTCGTGCACGCGGCAAAGTCATATTGCGTATGCAGTAAGGAGTTTTTCGATGGGTTGGATGGTGATAATTTTATGAATAAATCTTCAATGCTTGAGCGTGGCTCGCAGCGCAGCGATTACGGCTTTTTTGTGCCGCTGACCACGCGCTGGCACGACAACGATATTTATGGCCATGTAAATAACGTTGTCTATTACAGTTATTTTGATACCACGGCCAACAGCTTTTTGATTCATGAGGGCGGTTTAGATATTCATACGAGCGATGTGATTGGCGTAGTGGTAAGTTCGAACTGCGATTTTTTTAGCTCAATTGCCTATCCCGATGAGTTAGAGGGTGGGTTGCGGGTGGGTAAGCTTGGCAATAGTTCAGTCACCTATGAGCTGGCTATTTTTAAGCGTGGTGAGCCAGGCGCGGTGGCAGCTGGAAGCTTTACGCATGTTTTTGTAGAGCGTGAAACGCAGCGCCCGACGCCTATACCCGAGCGGATTCGTGGTGCACTACAAAAATTAGAAGCGTAAGGTCAATAGGCGGCTAGCTAGGCACTGCAGTTTTAGGGTGAATCTGAAAATCATTCCACTGTATGTGACGATGCCGCTTGCGAAATGTGCGGGCGTTATAGGGGTATAGCGTGGCGATTCTGCCGTCTGGGCGCTTGTAATAACTTGAGCAGCTGCCAGCCCATACGGTTTCTTGAAGTTTTTCTTGCAGGTCCTCATTAAACTCAGCCATCGCCTGTGGGGTGGGAGCAAGGAGCTGATTTCTCCCAGCCTTGGTGATGCACTGCATGATGTAATCGACTTGTTGTTCAATCATATAGACAACGGATGTTGTGCCCACGCCAGTATTAGGGCCGGTGATAAAATACGCATTAGGGAGCCCTGCTACCATCGCACCTTTGTAGGCTTGCGGAAGGTCTTGCCACAGGTCGGCTAATTTCAGGCCGTTAGGGCCGGTGACCGATATCGACGCGATGTGCCCATCAATATCAAAGCCTGTAGCATAAACAATAACATCAGCCATTCTCAGTTCATCCTGATGGGTCACAATACCTGTGTGTTCTATGCGTTTTATACCCTCTGTAATCAGCGATACGTTGTTGCGATTGAGCGCGGTAAAAAAATCGTCGGAAAGTAAGATCCGTTTACAGCCTGGCGAGTAGCCTGGTGTTAGGCTTTCATGGAGTGACGCGTCCTTGATACTTTGCGACATAAACGAGTTAATTAAGCGTTTGGTGCGCTGACTATAGCGCGTATCTTTTTTCGTTTTAACCAGTGGGTAAGCAAGCAGTTCGCCTTTGTAAAAGAAGGCAGCACGCAAGAGTTTGTTGAGCCATGGCCAGCGTTTAAGGCGCTTTTTTTCTGCCGCGGAGTAAGCGCGATTGTTGCGCGGCATGATGTAGTTTGGTGTGCGCTGATACACATCTACTTGCGCGGCTACTTTGGCGATCTCAGGCACAATTTGCACGGCACTGGCAGCGCTGCCAATAACGGCAATACGTTTGCCTGTGAGCTCAATGCTGTGATCCCACTCGGCAGAATGCATCGTTTTACCGGTGAAGTCTTCACTCCCAGCGATGACCGGTACACTAGGGCGATGCAGGCCTCCACTGCCGGTCACAACATGATGTGATTGCACAACATGCCCGTCAGAAAAGTGAGTTTCCCACAGTTGAGTTTGCTCGTTAAAAGAAGTGCCTTGGCAATACATACCAAGTTCAATGTGGCGTGTGACCCCGTATTTTTCGGCGCAGTGCTCAATGTACTCGCGTATTTCGGCGCCGGGAGAAAATACCTTAGACCAATTGGGGTTGGGTTCAAAAGAAAAACAATACAAATGTGATGCTACATCACAAGCCACGCCAGGATAGGTGTTATGTAGCCAGGTGCCGCCAATACCGTTCGCTTTTTCATAAATTTTAAAATTACTGATGTTGCCTTCAAGCAATTTTATTGCCATGCAAATACCAGAAAAACCAGCACCGATAACCAATACATCGAGTATCGCTGCTGAGTTATTCAGTTTAGATAAGGTCGCCTGATCCGTATTTTTTCCAGAATGAGGCTCGTTGCGTGCGGGCTGTTGAATTAACGACATAAAAGATAATACATCCAAGTTGGAGTAAAATAGCTTGTACCAGCAAGCAGCTGTTCTAAAGAAGAGCAACGCAATAGAGGGGCCACCTGATGGCCAGTCAACAATATAGCGGCTTTTTGGTGTAAAAGCCTGTCTCCTATGAGACAGGCTGTAGTTTACAAGTCCTAGTTGTTAGGCTTATGGGCTGTAAAAAATTAGCCATTTAGGTCGCTCAGGTGACACCTGTTTCGACGCTAAATCCTGTACCTTGTATGTGGTGTTTAGTCTAGGGCGGTTCCGACAATTCATTGAGTAGGACGATAGTGCATGAAAGATTTTTCTGAGCGGGTTGTCGTTATTACGGGAGCGGCTTCGGGTATCGGCCGGCAGTTGGGGCTGCAACTTGCAAAGCGAGGTGCTGTGTTGGCCTTGGCAGATAAAGACTATCAGGGTTTGAGTGAAACCTTGCAGCAGGTAGAAGCCATCGGAGGGGTGGCCAGCTTATATGAGTTGGACGTGGCCGATGCGGTGGCCTTTCAAGCATTTGCAGATGCAGTTATTAACCAGTATCACGCGATTCATCTATTAATTAATAATGCCGGCGTAGCCTTACTCGATTCTATTGAGGAGCAAAGTCACGAAGATGTGGCGTGGTTGATGAATATTAATTTTTGGGGCGTGGTGCATGGGACTAAAGCTTTTTTACCTTATTTAAAAAAAGCTGATGAAGCTCATATTGTCAATATTTCTAGTATCTTTGGTATAGTAGCGATGCCCATGCACAGCGCTTATAACGCCTCAAAATTTGCCGTGCGGGGCTACACCGAAGCACTTGCCATTGAAATGACCGGAAGTAATGTGAGTGTTAGCTGCGTGCATCCCGGTGGTATCAAAACGGATATTGCACGCAATGCTCGTGTATCGCATAAGGAATTAAGACATGCTCGAGAAAAAGTCTCATCGGGTTTTGATGCCGTGGCGAAGACCACCTCGGAGCGCGCTGCCAAGCTCATTATTCGAGGCGTTGAGCGACGTCAACGGAGAGTTTTAATTGGGCCCGATGCTTGGTTGATCGATAAAGTCGTACGATTTTTTCCGGCAGCCTATGCGCGTATATTTCGATTACATAAGTTGTTTAAACAAGAATAAATCGTATTGCTTTATGCTGAGTGTTGCTGATTGCAGTCAATTTTAGGTGGCTGTGATACCCAACTACTCTATAATCATCTACTTCAATAATAAGATTCTTTTAAAATATATGAAAACTTTCGTAAGGATTTTTCTTTTGGTATCTTTATCTTTTTCAAGCGCTGCTGACGATAATTGGCCTGATAACGAACGAGTTGCCGTCAGCCTTTCTTATGACGATGCGTTAGGTTCACAGCTGGACAACGCTGTGCCACAACTTAATCAATATCATTTTAAGGGTTCATTTTACCTCACGTTATCTTCGCCTGTAGTTCCTCAGCGACTCGACGAATGGCGGAGCGCTGCTGAGCATGGGCATGAATTAGGCAACCACACAATTAGTCATGCATGCCGCGCAGATATATCTGATCGTGACTGGGTCGCGCCGCAAAATGATTTGGCTAAGCGCAGTGTTGTGCAAATGGTTGATGAGGTGAAATTGGCCAATGATTATCTTTATGCTATTGATGGAAAAAAAAGCCGCACAATGATGCTGCCATGTGGTGAATCGCAGGCAAAAGATGGTGATTATTTGCCGCAAGTGAAAGACCAGTTTGTCGCTATAAAAGGCTTCGAGGCAGCTTCACTTAACGCCATCATGCATATGCCGGCTGAACTCTCGGGCGCTGAGCTTATTGCGTATTTGCAGTCGGCAAAAAATCAACAAAGAAAGTTGGTCAATATTATCTTTCATGGTGTGGGCGGCGATTATTTAACAATTTCTAACGATGCACATAAAGAGCTATTAGATTTTCTAGATCAGCACCGTGATGATTATTGGGTTGATAGTTATATCAATATCATGCAGCAGTTTGCTAACCATTAGTTGTTTGGCAGTGTTAGGTTGGTTACAAGCTCAATAATTGTTAAAGACTTTTTTTCTGGATATCCGCATTGCGGCTGAATGCAGTGCTTCATGGGTTGTTTAAGTACTGACTTAGAGATGTGTTTTTATTGCAGCGATATGCCGCGCGAAGGCGCGGCTGTCTTCCCAGCTAACAACGCTGGGCTGTGATTGTCCGGCCAGTAATTCTTGGCTGACTTGCTCAATTTGATAGTTAAAACCCTGATGGTCGCGCACTTCACTAAAGCAATCGATACATTCGTTACCTTCATATAGTTTGACTTCTCGGGCACCCCAATAATCACTAATGGTTAGCGTGGCTTGGTCGCCAATTAAGGTGAGATAGTTGTTGAGCTTGCAGCGAAAGGATGTGGCCATTTGTGCAGTTGCATTACTATCTTCACCATAGGTGTTCAAAATAATTACGTCATCTTCTACGCCATTGTCAGCTAGATGGTGCCAGACGGTTTGTGCATTAGGGTCTTGCTGCAAAAAAAGCCATGCCATGGCGATAGGGTAAATCCCCATTTCTAGTAGGCAGCCTCCAGCCAAGCGATTATCGTATTCGCGCAAGTCAGGGCTGTAGGGCAGGGCAAAGCCAAAATCGGCTTTGACATGGCAAAGCTTACCTATCCGTCCTGCATTGACCCACTCTTGAGCTTTTTTGATGACCGGCAAAAAGTAAGTCCACATGCCTTCCATAAAATAGCGTGACTCTTGCTGCGCAACTGCAAGTACCTCTTCTAATTCGTCTGGCGTTACTGTGGCAGGCTTTTCACAAAGCACATGCTTGCCAGCACGAAGGGCAGCAATGGCTTGGTCCTTGTGATGGCTGTGCGGCGTGGCAATATAAACCGCATCAACATTGGGGTCTGCAAGCAGCTCAGCATAATTGCCATAGGCCTTGTTAATAGAAAACAACTGAGAAAATGACTGCGCTGATTCGAGTTGGCGCGATGCTACTGCATAAAGGCAGGCGTTTTTTGCCTGTTTAATATCGGTGGCAAATGTTTTGGCGATACGGCCTGCGCCAATAATTCCCCATCGAATAGCCGGGCTGGTTGGCTCATTCATACTGTGCGATCTTCAATGACTTGATTCGAGGAAAAAGCGTAACGCATATTTCTATACACGCAGGTGTCGGTGATATTGTCAGGTGTGTTGGCAGGGCAGCAGCGATAGTTGGTTGAAACACGATGCAGATTATTGATCGGTAAAACACGATGCCACAGATGCCCATGAATCAGAACCAGAGTGCCTTTTTTCGGCGTCAGTACGACCTGCCCGGTAAAATCTTCATTGGTGTCGCCAACACTAATGGCTCCACCTTTGTGTGTGCCGGGCATGACTAAGACTTGCCCTCCGGTGTTGTGGTCAATATCCATTGTGTAAACCAAACGATTTAAATTGAATTGAGATTTATCTTCTGGTGGGCAGTCTTGATGCCAGGCCTGCCCGTTGGAGCCTTTCTTGCTAAACATGATCATGCTGGAGAGGCTTTTCCAACCAGGGCCCAAGATAGCTTTGGTGAGATTAATTAAGCGCTGATCTTGCTCAGCGATGTCAAAGTCTTGTAAGCCGTCTAGCTGAGGAAACCAAGGTATGACATCGGTGTTTGATTTTTGAAGAAATTCTTCGTTGTGAGCGAAATCGGGGTCGTCGCCAAAGTGCGTTAAAATACTTTGCTGATATTTATCCATCAGCTGGGCATCGAAAAAGTTATCTATCGAGAGATAGCCATGCTGCCAAAATTCTTGAGCGTTATTGTCAATATTGATCATGCCTTTATATTAGCACTATTGATTTTGTTCCTACCATTCAATCGATGATTGCTGCTACCTATCGTGCGACAGCGTATCGAAGAGGGGCTCTACGACGCTAGATTTGACTGACTAAGACTGCTTAGCTACCAAAAAATAATCAAAGTTATGATGCTTTGGCGGCCCATCACGATGGATGCCAGACGCAACTAATGAACATCATAGAGTGCGCCGCTTTTTCTGCCGTATTAGTAAGGCAGCAAGGATAGGCAGCCTTAATTTGCGGTTGGATCGATCGCCTAGAAACGGTCGATTTGCTCCAGATTTGGCCTTGTCAGTGGGTTGCATTCAGCCCCGCTGCAAGTATGACGCTGGCTTCTACCCAAGAGACTTAGTCAGCAAGGCACAGCTTTTCGTACAGCTCGGCAATTTCCGTTGCGCTGGGTATACGAGGGTTATTGGCGGGCGAGCCTGATGCGAGAGCTTGCTCAGCCATTGTGTGGCGTAACGCTAAAAAACGTTGTAAATCAATGCCAAATGCTCTTGGCGAAGGCACCTTTAAATCTCTATTTAACGATTTGAGTTCGGTCAGTAGACGCTGGTTGGCCATGGCATCACTGTGCTCCTGGTTGGCCACGCCCATCGCCCTTGCGCACTGGGCAAAGCGTGACGGAGCCCCAGGCAGCGAAAATTCGGTTACTAGCGGCAGCAGCATTGCGTTGCTTAAACCATGCGGGACATGAAAGTGTGCGCCAATGGGGCGACTCATGCCGTGCACCAATGCAACCGATGCATTAGAGAAAGCTACGCCGCCCAAATGCGCGCCGAGCAGCATGGCCGCGCGAGCTTCACGGTCGGCAGGGCAATTGAAGGCTTGTCGAAGATTCGGCGCGATAAGTCGAATAGCCGCAAGCGCTTGGATGTCGCTATAAGGATTGGCTTTTTTACTGACGTAAGCTTCGATGGCGTGAGTCAGTGCGTCAATGCCAGTATCGGCAGTGACGCGAGGCGGTGCTGAGAGCGTAAGTTCGTAATCGAGAATAGCAGCGACGGGCATAAAACCTAGCCCCACGCACAATAACTTTTCATCACTGCTTTGCTCGCAGCCTGCATCGGTAATGACCGTGAAGCGAGTGGCTTCGGAGCCTGTGCCGGCGGTAGTGGGTATCGCAATGACGGGTAAGCCGGGTTCATCAACGATGCGCGGCACACAATAGTCACGCATTACCCCACCGTAGCGCGCTAGTATGGCTATGGCTTTGGCACTATCAATCGCGCTACCACCGCCCAAGGCAATGAGGCAATCGTAACCGCCTCTTTGTACTTGGATGACGGCCGGTAAAATAGACGCCTCGGTGGGTTCTGCTTCGGTGTCGGTGAATACACCACAGCTCATCTGTCGCTTGGCAAGAATAGCTCGCACCTGCTCAACATAACCCAGCTGCAGCATCATCGGGTCACTAATAATGCAGGGCGCCATGCATTCAAATTGTTCTAGCACATCGGCCAGTCGTGCGATGGCGCCGGCGCCGGTTTCAATGCAGCGCGGCAGTGTTATGGTATGTGTCATGTCAATAGGATCCTATAAACCCTTATGGATGTTCGAACGTTGCGTTGGGTTCTATCAATCTTACCAAGCCTAGCGCCTGTTCACAGCCTGCGGCTTAAATTAAATAGGCTGTGGGCCGCGAAGCCACTCACTTATCGACAAGCACCTAGGGGCCGCGTGGGTGATGCGTGGCGATGGTTAGCTCGCCGCGCAAATCAAGGCACTGCTATTACGAGCAGAATTAGAGGGCGGATAACTATATCGAGGCTAGCGCCCGTAAATTATTACCGGCTAGGCTGTCAATGATAACGCCATAAAATAAACGAATACTTTCATAGCGAGTTTAGTCAATGGCATCATATTCAGCGCTTAACAGTTTTTAATGACTGGTATTAGGCGAGTCGCTAGATTCCTTTAACTCTCGTTTTTTTATGGCCTCTGAAATTTCTCGATGGCGTTGCGAAGTAAGTCGATAGCGGTGAGAAATTATTATTGTTGAGATAAAAAGAATCAGACTGATAGGCCCCGCTACTGTGGCCAAGCTATTTACTGCCTGCTGCGGCACATTTTCTGGTGAGGCTGCTTGAGGAAATTTAATGATGTCTAATGCGATTCCAGCTAAAAAACTGCCTAGCCCGTAGCTCGCTTTAGTGGCCAGAGAGCGAGCGGAAAAAAACAAGCCTTCATCTTTATGCCCGGTGATAAGGTAATGTTCGTCCACCACATCTGACAGCATTGAGTCGAGCAGGATGATATAGGCAATAAAGAAGGCCTGCGAAATACCGTTCGTTATAAAAATAAATATTAAGCGTTCATTTAGACTCATCTCAGGCAATATGCCTAATAAATATAAAATTGACGGGCTGACTGCAATCGTTGCCCCGACAACAACACATAGCGCTAAGGCATTTTTTTTGTCAAATCGTCGTGATAATTTTTGTGCTGTTATCGATGCCAGGCTAATGCCGACAATAAGCGATAGAGATACCACAGCAAGATTGGCAGGCTCAAAGCCAAACACATAGGTAGCCAAATAAATAAGTAAGGTTTGCACAAGCCCAGCTAGCGTATTAAAGGCAAGGCTAGTTGTAAAAATAATGCGGAATGATTGTTCTTTTAATAATTTAAAAACCGCTATAAAGCCGAGAATAGGGTGCTCCTTATGGCGCAGCTTGGGTGTTTTCAATAAAGGTATTTGACTGCGGGTCGCATAAGTGGAGTAGAGCATGGCTGCAGTGGCCATGACGGCACAAAAGGCGCCAAAGTAGGGGTAGCTGGCAGCATTAAGCATGCCATTGCTATACGTTTCGGTGGCTGGAAAAAACACAGCAAAGCCAATCACCGAGGTTAATAAAACGCCGGCGTAGGTGAAGAAAACGCGAAATCCAATCAGTGATGTTTTTTCATGGTAATGGGTCACCATCTCTGCGCCCAGTGATAGGTGGGGCACGAAAAATAAGGTCAGCATAATGCGCACAGTTATCGCGAACGTTAGCATCCACGCGAACAGTGCATGGCTTTCAAGCCCAGCTGGGGGAGTGAATAAGGCAATGATGGCAAAGCCAAAGGGTAGGGCGCCGGCTAACATGAAAGGGTGGCGGCGGCCCCAGCGCGATCGAAAGTCATCTGACCAGCGCCCCACCATGGGGTCTGTAAACGCGTCCACCACTAGTGCAATCAGTGCGGCACCGCCGGCAAGACTGCCGCTCAGGCCGAGTACTTGGTTGTAATAAAAAAACAAAAAGGTGCTGAAGGAGGCTTGCTTGATGCCATCGGATAATTGGCCGACGCCATAACCCAATTTGGTGCTGAATTGCATGAGTTTAATCCATTACTTACGCCCATTATCCTTGAGCAAAATCAATCGAATGACATTCTCTATGATGATCAGATGTTGGAGGGCATTTGGTGTGATCCGATAGTAGAGTTATTGTGGCCTTTTTTGTCCGCTAAGACACGATTCGCAAGCGCTTAAAGCTTACCAAGATATGAAGTCTTGGGTGTGTCACTTGGGTGACTGCCAGTTACTCGTTAAATAGCCGATAGTTATTAGGCGTTAGAGGGCTCTACCTCATTTTGTAATGCTTCTATGCTCGGTATAAAGTAGCGATCAGATTGCCCCAGAACAAGGCCTCTCTCATTCCAATTACGAAAAATTTTATTAATGCGTTGGCGCGACCCCATGCTGAGTCGAGCAAAGTCATTTTGACTAAGCTTGACGTTTAGGTAGGCGCCGCCGTCGGCTTTTTCGCCATATGCTTCAAGCAAAAAAATTATGCGCCCTGCGAGTCTAGCTTTGAGTGGATAAAATAACATGCCTGCAAGCAACTCATACATGCCGCGAGTATTTTCAATGTGGTCAGCGAGTATGGCGCGATACATAATCGGAAATTCTTTGCCAACGGCAAGCGTTACCGATCTGGGTATTTTAAGCACCCACGCTGATTCCTTAACTTGTGCGTTTAATACTCGGCCTGCATCACCGAATAAGCATCCCTCGCCAATCCACGTATCGCCCTCCCGATCGACAATTGCAAATTCATCACCAGCACTACTTGCAAGGCCAATGCGTACCCGGCCTGATAAGATACAGAAAATATGCGTGGTGGTGTCACCAATGTTGAAGATGAAGCTGCCTGTTACATGTTCATCAAGCTTGGCAGCCGATGCTAAAGTAGTTTTTGCTTCGTTGGGTAGGATTGAAAACCACGGTGAGCGATCAACGATTGCATAGAAGTCAGGTTTGTTTGCGTCAAATACCATGATGAGCTTTAGCGATCAGATT
The DNA here is from genome assembly GCA_905478995.1 of uncultured Pseudomonadales bacterium. GTDB lineage: Bacteria > Pseudomonadota > Gammaproteobacteria > Pseudomonadales > UBA7434 > UBA7434. The sequence continues at coordinate 46,664 of CAJQKT010000013.1, forward strand.
TTGGATGCGAAAGACTTAGCTTTGCTGTTTATATTCGCCTCAGTTTACCATACGTTTTGCAGCTACCTTGCGATTAATTAATGTTTGCATAAGGGTGTTCTGATTATTATGAAGCAACGGATTAATGTCACCTAGGCGTAGTTTCAGTCTTGTGGCTATCAAATGGAAATGAGCGCGCCCAATGCCGATGATATTGCACTGGCAAACGTTCAGAGTCCTCAAACCATAGAAGATTGTGCTCGTGAAGCTATGCAAATTTTGAGGCGCGGGTTACATGCGCGGTCATAAAGTCGAGCGTATTTATTGTGAGGTTAGAATCAATGCGATTGGCGACGGGTCGGGCGAGGTTATGAGAGGTCTTGCCGCGCGTCAATATGAGCTGTAAAAGGCATAGGTTTTTATCTATTGCATAGTATTTTTATTACTATATTTTTGGTTTATGGTCTAACAGGAGAGTAGAGTGTCGCTTGACTTTGATAGTGCTCGATTAGCTAACCCTCATTTAACGTCCGAACATGAGGAGTGGCGTACGCAATTACGCCGATTTATTGACAAGGAGATTGCCCCTTTCGCCGAAGGCTGGGACGAAGCTGGCGCACTGCCTGATGAGCTGTGGGAAAAATGTGCCGAGGCAGGTATTTTACAGGCGGGGTACCCCGAAGCATACGGTGGTATTTCCCAAGGGATTGATATTTGGCATTTAAATATATTGAACGAAGAGTTGTCGCGAGTCGCGGTCGGTGGCATGTCATCAACCCTGCTTGTTCATTCTATCGGCTTGCCGCCCGTTTTAAATTTTGGTTCAGAAGCCATGAAGCAAATGGTGGCGCCCGAAGTGCTCAGCGGTCGTGCGCGAATTTCACTAGCGATTACTGAGCCTGGTGCCGGTTCGGATGTAGCGCAAGTGAGTACCACGGCTGTGCGCGACGGCGATCATTACGTGGTGAACGGTTCAAAAACTTATATTACCGGCGGTATGAAGGCTAATTGGTTTACTACGGCAGTGCGTACGGGTGAGGGCGCCGGTGGCGGCCTGTCGGTACTCTTAATTCCTGCGGATAGTCAAGGCGTCTCTCGTACATCGCTCGACCGCAAGCAGGGCTGGTGGTGTGGTGATACTGCAACAATTTACTTCGACGACGTGCGCGTACCCGTTGAGAATATTATTGGTGAAGAAAATCGCGGCTTTAAAGTGATTTTAAAAAACTTCAATAGCGAGCGCCTTTCTATGGCTGCGGCTATGGAAGCCTATTCGCGTGTGTGCCTTGAAGAGGCTGTTAACTGGGCGCGCGAGCGTAAAACATTTGGGCAGCGCCTAGCCGATCATCAGGTGATTCGCCACAAAATTGCTGAGATGAAGCAGCGTATCAATGCAACGCAGGCCTACTTGCAAGTATGCTGTGTGCAAATGGTCAATGGTACGCCTAACGCGGGTGATCTGGCGCTGCTTAAAGTACAGAGTAGTCAGACCATGGAGTTTTGCGCGCGTGAGGCGATGCAAATACTCGGCGGCATGGGTTATATGCGCGGTGGGAGAGTGGAGCGGATTTACCGAGAGGTTCGTGTAAATGCCATTGGTGGTGGCTCCGAAGAAATTATGCGCGATCTTGCATCGCGTCAATATGGATTATGAGGTGATTAATTAATGCCAACTGACTTAGTGTTTGAAAAAGATAGTGAAGGAAAAATTATTACCACCAAGCCCACCCTGTGGCATTGCCACGGTTCGCGCTCACTGCGCCCATTATGGGCATTAGAAGAGATGGGCATTGATTACGACGTTGTGTCCATGCAGTTCCCCCCAAGAATTAATGAGCCCAATTATAAAGAGATGAATGTTTTAGGTACTGTTCCGTACTTTATTGACGGCCAACAGCGCATGTCAGAATCAACCGGTATTTGTCACTACTTAGTAGAGCGCTATAATCATGCTGCGCTTAAGATAGACATTGATGATGCTGAATATGCGGATTATCTCAACTGGTTGTATATGAGCGATGCAACGCTCTTATTTCCGCAGACATTAGTTTTGCGATATTCACTTTTCGAGCCGGCCGAGCGTCAATCGCCACAAGTGGCCGAAGACTACAAGAATTGGTTTTGGGCGCGCCTCAAGCGACTAGACCAGCATCTTGCCAGACACACGTATTTGTGTGGTAATCGTTTTACTATGGCTGATATTGCCGTAGGCTATGCATTGTATCTAGGCGTGACCAATGGACTCGAATCAGGTTATTCCGAAAGCATTAAAGGTTATTTGGCTCGCTTAATGGATCGCGAGGCCTTTAAGAAGTCTGCGGCTGTTGGGGAGAAACTGAGTCCCTTTGTTCATCCCGAACTTTGGACAATGCGTAAATAATGATACCCACTTTTTTATCGACTACTAGGTACCCTTTATGAGGCTCACTAAAGAACATCAGGCTATTCGTGAAACGATAGCGAAATTTATTGATAAAGAAATTAATCCTTACTGTGATGAATGGGAAGAGGCAGGGATTTTCCCTGCTCACGAGCTGTTTAAAAAAATGGGTGATGAAGGCTTGTTGGGTATTTGTAAGCCAGAAGCCTACGGTGGCATGGGCTTGGATTATAGCTATCAAATAGTTTTTTCTGAAGAGTTGGGTCGCATAGCGAGCGGTGGTGTGTCGATGGCGATCGGTGTCCAAACGGATATGGCCACTCCTGCGTTAGCTAACCATGGCAGTGATTATGTGCGTGAAGAGTTTCTCACCAAGGCGATTTCAGGTGAGGCGGTTTTTTCAATCGCTGTAAGCGAGCCACACGCTGGATCCGATGTTGCTGCCATTAAAACTGCGGCCGTGAAAGACGGTGATGATTACATCATTAACGGCACTAAGATGTGGATTACCAATGCCACACAAGCCGACTACTTGTGTTTGCTGGCCGACACTGGCGGTGAAAATTCACATATGAGTAAATCGTTGATTGTTGTGCCTACTAACAGTGAAGGTATTTCTTTTTCGAAAAAGCTCAATAAGCTTGGTATGCGCTCATCGGATACTGCGCAAATATTTTTTGATGATGTGCGCGTGCCGCGAAAAAACCTTATTGGTGAGGAGGGCGCGGGTTTCATTTATCAAATGGAACAATTTCAGGAAGAGCGCTTATATGCAGCCGCAGGAAACTTAAAGGGTTTAGAGGCCTGCATCAACCAAACCATCGAGTACACCAGAGATCGCAAAGTCTTTAAAAAAGCAATACTGGATAATCAGGTTGTACATTTTCGTTTGGCCGAGTTACAAACCGAAATAGAATGCCTGCGAGCGTTAGTCTATTCGGCAGTGGAGGGTTATATAGACGGTGAAAACGTGACGATGAAAGCTTCGATGGCAAAATTGAAGGCGGGGCGATTGTCTCGAGAAGTCACTGATGCTTGTTTGCAGTATTGGGGAGGAATGGGGTACATGTGGGATAACCCTATTTCGCGAGCTTATCGCGATACTCGCTTATCCTCGATTGGAGGCGGCGCCGACGAGGTGATGCTGGGTATTATTTGTAAACTGATGGGTACGATGCCCAGCAGCAAAAAGTGATCAATTCAATGAAATTAGTTAAAACGATAGCTTGCTTAATGGTCTCCTTTTTGGCGATTGCTTACACCGCGCTTGCCATAAGATCGCCTATTGATGCGGTGCTTTGGCAGCCTGATTTAAATCCAGGATTAACCGGTGTTTATGCGCCAAACACGGCGCTGACTGAAGCTGACTTGGTGCTGCACGATTATGGCCATGGCCCTGAGGATATCACTAAGGGACCTGATGGCTGGGTTTATACCGGTTATGAAGATGGTCGTGTGGTGCGTTTTGATCCGCGACAGCCAAAAGAATCAGTGGAGTTATTTACTAACACAGCCGGCAGGCCGTTAGGTTTGCAGTTTGATCAATCTAAAAATCTTATTGTTGCAGACGCCAAAAAAGGTTTGCTCTCGGTGTCACCCTCAGGGCAAATTACGGTTTTGGTCGATCAGCTAGACGGCGTGCCATTGCTGTTCGTGGATGACCTAGATATTGCTGATGATGGGACAATCTGGTTTAGCGACGCTTCACGGCGGTTTGATTACCACAGTAACATCTATAATTTTTTAGAGGCTCGGTTTACCGGCCGCTTATTAAGTTATTCGCCGCTTACTGGGCAAACCAAAGTCCATATGGACGATCTCTTTTTTGCTAACGGTGTGGCGCTAGGTCCGCAAGATCAGTTTGTCTTGATTAATGAAACCGGTATGGCTCGCATACACAGACTGTGGCTCAAAGGCGAGAAGCGTGGTGAGCGAGATATATTTATTGATCAGTTGCCAGCATTGCCGGACAATCTTTCTTTTAATGACAGGGATAAATTCTGGGTGGCGCTCGTTTCTTTGCGGGATGCGCAATTTGAGAGCTGGGCAAGTAAAATCTGGTTGCGCAATATACTAGCCGGGTTGCCAGTCTCGGCATTTGATTCGATGACCCATTCGAAATTTGGTTTTGCGATTGCGCTTGATCTAGAAGGTAATGTCGTAGAGAGTTTACAGACCAGCGCCGGTTCTATTTATTCTATTACGAGTGTGAATCAATTGGATGACGATTTATATTTCGGCAGCTTGACGATGCCGGCTCTTTCGAGAATGAAAATACGTTAGATAAACAGGCAGCCACCGTTATCTAATTTTATGACTCAGTCTTTGTGTAGTCATTTGTGTGTTGTGTATCGCGTAGTGCCTAGTAATTGGCGCGAAATTTTTAGCATAGAGTATCATTCCATTTTTTGAGGTCAGCCATGCAGCAGTCATCTCTACGAAGTATTATCTCTATTGTTATCGTTTTATTTTTGGCTGCGTTGCTCATCTTGGCTGGCAGTCAGGAAGCCGCCACGTTAGGCAAAGTGCCTATTTTTGCACTGTGTGTGGCGCTCGCGTTTATTATTCAGTGGTTGGCTTTTATTCCTGCCTTTATATGGCAGACCGAGCGATTTTACGATTTAACGGGAAGTCTAACTTATCTGACTGCGCTGGGCGCGGCGCTTTGGGCTGTTGAAGTGATTACTTTCAGGAGCCTGTTGCTAGCCTTATTAATTGCTATCTGGGCGGTTAGGCTAGGCAGCTTTTTGTTTTTGCGCGTTATGCAAGATCGTAAAGATTCGCGTTTCGATGTAATCAAGACGAACGGTTTGCGGTTTTTTAATGCTTGGACTATTCAGGGTTTGTGGGTGTCGTTCACCGCCGCCGCGGCCTTGGTCGCCATGAGCTCAACACAGGTTGTGGATTTTGGCTGGCTGGGCACGATTGGGGTATTGCTATGGTTGGCAGGTTTCGCCATTGAAGTAGTAGCCGATCATCAAAAGCGTGTGTTTAAAGGCAATCAAAAACAACAAGGGAGCCAGTCTCCCGAATTTATTACAACAGGTTTATGGGCGTATTCGCGACATCCCAATTACTTCGGCGAGATTTTATTGTGGTGTGGTGTCGCGTTAATAGCATTGCCAGTCTTATCCGGTTGGCAGTACATAACCTTACTCTCTCCATGCTTTGTTTATTTATTGCTAACGCGTGTGAGCGGTATACCCCTGCTCGAGCGAGCCGCTGATAAGCGTTGGGGCGACAACGTGCAATACCAACAATACAAGGCCAGTACGCCGGTTTTAGTGCCGCAATTGACCGTTAAGTAGAATGATATTAAACCTATGCCGCTACGTCATGCTGCATGCCCGCGAAGCGATAGGGGGACGTCTAAGCGTTGCCTTTTTTTCGCGTGTAACGCAAACTTAGCTGGCTGAATCTATTCAATATTAAAAATATAAAAAGAAAGGGGCGAAGCTGTGCTCAAAAAAACAATCTTGGCTGTCGGTAAGTTGTTGCTGATCGTTGGTATCTTAGTTGGCTGTCAGTCGGATATTCAACTCATGAATTTTGCTAACTTAGGCTGTTCGAGTTCTCCCAATCCTAGTGAGCTTGCCTCGAATGAGTGGTGTGCTTGCTGCATTGAGCACGATATAGCTTATTGGCGCGGTGGTAGTTCGACGCAGCGTGAACAAGCTGATGAGCGTTTGCGGGACTGCGTTGTGCGAACCACTCGCAATGAAGTGCTTGCTAATAGTATTTATGAGGGCGTACGTGATGGCAGCAGTAAATACTTTTTTACTGATTATCAGTGGGCCTATGGTTGGAGTTTTGATCGCAGCTATGAGCCACTCAATGAAAAAGAACAACATATTGCTAACCAATATTTGCTCGATTATTTTAAAAGCGATCAAAAAGTTTGTTTGTGATGTTAGCTCGTTAGAGCGAAGGTCTCAGCTAGCAATTGATACGACCGTTTTCTGGCCGCAAAGTTATGAGTGATGGTGACCGCCATCAGTTCATCGGCATTAAATTCTTGAGCCAATAGTAGTAATTTCTCACGGACTTGTTCTGGCGTGCCGATAGCGGCAAATTGTTGGCGCGCCGCAATAAAGGCTTCTTCCTGGGGGCTGATTTCTATGCTGGCGGCACGCTCTGGAGACATGATGCCCTTGCTGGGTTTGCCCTGAAAAAATTGCAACATAGTAACCTCGCGGCTGCGGGCCAAATAGAACGCCTGTTCTTCACTATCGGCGCACACAACATTCACACTGAGGCATGTCGCTGGCTTCTCGCAGTGTATCGAGGGCACAAACTGTGTGCGGTAATCATCGAGTATGTGCCGATCAATATCTCCATTGATGAAGAGCGCAAAGTTGTAGGGTATGCCACGCTGGGCTGCGAGCGCGGCACTTTCGGTGCTCGAACCTAGCATCCACAGCGCCGCTGGTTCGCTGGGTTGCGGTCGCACCGGCGGTTGGAAATTTTTGTTGTGTAGCATTTCTTGCAAGGCGTGTATTTGTTGGGGGAATTGCTCAAAGCGTGGTTTACCATCTATGGCTAAGGCTCGAGCCGAAATCATATCGGTGCCAGGTGCTCGTCCCAAGCCTAAATCCACTCGGCCAGGAAACAAACAGGCTAAGAGTGAAGCTACTTCAGCAATTTTGAACGCGCTGTAGTGCGGAAGCATGATGCCGCCGGAGCCAATGCGAATGGTGCTGGTGGTTTGCCCTAGTGCGCCCAGTAGGACCTCCGGTGCACTGCCAGCCAGCCCGTTAAAGCTGTGGTGCTCCGACACCCAAAAGCGCGCGTAGCCCAGCGACTCGGCATGGCGTGCAAGCTCTAGCGTTTCTGCAAGCGCCTGCGAGGCGTCGCCATCTTCGCGCACTGGTGATTGGTCGAGTACCGATAATTGGATCATTGTGTGGGTCTATCGAGGTGTTGATTGTGTGAATTTAGGTTAGGACGTTGGATGTTAACAAATATTGCTGGCTTTAGATGTGGGCGTCGTGGTTTCGCGCTAGAATGCGGGCTCAAGCGCATCATACAAAGCGATGCGACCGATGTGTTTATCGCTTGAGAAATGGCCTGGTGACCCTAGGCTTGATAAACATTGTATGAACAAGTACCGGGGATGAATCAGTGTCTGAAGTGATCGATGGCAAAAAATTTGCCGACAATCTATGTGCCGAGCTTAAAGTTGAAGTGGCGCAGCTTATCGCGAATGAAAATTTGTTGCCCTGCATTGCAGTGGTTTTAGTTGGCGATGATCCAGCTAGTCATGTGTATGTTAAAAATAAGGTATTGCGTTGTACTCAGCTGGGTATTAAGTCAATCGAGCATCGTTTGCCAATGGAGACCGAGCAGGCTGAGTTGTTAGCGTTAATTGAAACACTTAATCAGGACGACAGTGTGCATGGCATTTTGGTGCAGCTCCCTGTGCCAAAACAAATTGACGACAAGGCGGTATTGGCAGCGATCAGCCCAACCAAAGATGTTGACGGTTTTCATATTCAAAATGTCGGTGCGCTAGCCGTTGGTGAGCCTATCATGGTGCCTTGCACCCCTCTAGGCTCGCTGATGTTGTTGCAAGATACGCTCGGTGATTTGTCTGGCAAGCACGCAGTGATTGTGGGTCGTTCTAATATTGTGGGTAAGCCCATGGCATTGTTGTTGTTGCAGCACCACTGCACGGTCACGGTTGTGCACTCGCGCACCAAAGACATCGAAGAGCATTGTCGTCGTGCTGACATCTTAGTGGCGGCCGTAGGTATTCCCAAATTCATCAAGGCCGATTGGGTTAAGTCCGGCGCTGTCGTTATCGATGTGGGCATCAACCGTATTCAAGAAGAGGGTAAAAGTCGCTTGGTGGGTGACGTCGATTTTGAAACAGTGGCGCCTAGGGCGGCTGCCATTACGCCCGTGCCGGGTGGTGTAGGGCCTATGACAATTGCTTGCTTGATGTATAACACGGTAGCGGCGGCGAAGTTGCAGCGCGGGCTGTAAATTTAGCACGGGCGGTGATACAGCGATTGCAGCATAGTTGACGAGTTGTGATGCCAGCTTCAATGGTAAGCACTTCATGGATGGCAGGTAGTTGATGGCTTGGTTGTGGGGTGAAGTTCTTTGAGCGTTCTACTATGAGTAAAAGTAAGCTGCCTGTTGGCGGCGGCGCAAAAAAAATCCTGTACACACTGCAAACGGTTAAGCGGATCGGCTTGGCCGATTCGGCGAAAGCATTGCGCGCCAAAAATACCTGCAAAGCCTGCGGCTTAGGCATGGGTGGACAGTTAGGCGGCATGACCAATGAGCAGGGTGATTTCCCCTCGGTCTGCAATAAAAGTGTGCAGGCGCAATCCACCGATATACAGCCACCTATTCCAGAAGCAATATTTACCCACGACTTAGACGACTTTAAAAAATTGAGCGCGCATGAGCTTGAACATTTAGGTCGTTTGGGGCAGCCACTGTATAAATCGAAAGATCAATCACATTTTACGGTGGTTGATTGGGATTGGGCGCTGACCCACGCCGCGAAAAAATTCGCCCAGACGGCGCCGGAGCGCAGTTTTTTTTATACATCGGGGCGATCTTCCAACGAGGCTGGTTTTGTCTTGCAGTTGCTAGCCCGTGTTTATGGCACCAATAACGTCAACAACTGCTCTTTTTATTGTCATCAGGCTACCGGCGTTGGGTTGGCGAATACGATTGGTACAGGAACATCAACGGTAGAGTTAGCTGATCTGGATGGTTGCGATTTAATTTTTGTGATTGGCGCTAATCCGGCCTCCAATCACCCGCGCTTTATTCACAAGCTTAAAGCTTGTCGAGATCGGGGTGGTCATGTGGTGGTCATTAATCCGGCTCGGGAACCGGGGTTGGTGAAATTTGCGCTGCCCAAAAGTGCGCGTTCGTTGATTGCAGGTGGCAGCGACATTGCCTCACATTATTTACAGCCCCGAATTGGCAGTGACATTGCTGTACTTAAAGGTTTAGCCAAATGGATACTGGAGCATGGCGCTGAAGATCGAGATTTTATCGACCATTACTGCGCAGACTTTGACGCATTTGAGCAGGATATTAACGCCACTAGTTGGCTCGATATCGAAAGTAGTAGCGGGCTTTCGCAGCATCAATTAGCAGAGGTTGCAGCTGTGTATGCCAAGTCTACGCAGGCGGTTTTTGCTTGGGGCATGGGCATTACGCATCATGCCAATGGCGTTGGCAATGTTGAATACATTAGCAATTTGGCTTTATTGCGGGGCATGATCGGTCGGCCATGCAGCGGTTTACTGCCGCTGCGCGGGCACAGCAATGTCCAAGGTATTGGTACTATCGGTGTTAAGCCAGTGCTATCGGATGAGGTTTTTCAGCGTATAGAAACGGAGTTGGGTGTCTCTATGCCAGCCGGCAATGCAGGTGGAATGGATACGCTGGCTTGCCTGGAGGCGTCTTCGCGCGGCGAAATAGACGTGGCAATGATGATGGGCGGCAATTTATATGAAGCAACGCCAGAGTCTGCTTGGGCTGAGCGCTCCCTCGACGCTATTGATTGCAAAGTTTATTTAACCACAACTTTGAATAAAGGCCACGTGCACGGCTTGACGAATAGTGAGGCGTTGATTCTGCCTGTTGCCGCACGTGATGAGGAGCCACAACCTACCACGCAGGAATCGATGTTTAATTTTGTGCGTTTTAGCGATGGCGGTATTAAACGTATTGCTGAGGCCCGCTCTGAAGTCGATGTGTTGGTAGATCTGGCCAAGCGTATCTTTGCCACGCGCAGTGAGCATGGCGATAGTAAGCAGACCGAAATTAACACCGTTGATTTTTCAGCCTTTAGCTCGCGGCGCAGTATTCGGCAAAGTATTGCGGCTATTATTCCAGGTATGCAAGACCTTGCCGATATCGATGTAGCCAAAAAAGAATTTCATATTCGCAATAGAATTAAACATTCTCCAGAATTTTCAAATGCAGATGGGCGGGCGCGCTTTGTTGTGCAGCCTTTATTTAAGGCCGTGGTGGATGCTGTTTATCCTATGCGGCTGATGACTGTTCGCAGTGAAGGGCAGTTTAACTCTATTATTTATGAGCAAAATGATAGTTACCGAGGCGTGCCTGAGCGTTGGGCTGTAATGCTCAATCGTGATGATATGGGCAGACTAGGTTTAGTTAAGGGGAGTGTCGTCGATGTAAGCTCTCGCCATGGCTGCATGCGCAGTGTTACGGTTTATCCCTTTGATTTGCCCAGCGGTGACATGATGGCCTACTACCCAGAAGCTAATGTGTTAGTGGGTAGGGAGCATGATCCGCGCAGTAAAACCCCTGCATTTAAATCGGTACAGGTGAACATTCTAGCGTCCACCGGCGGGCAGCAAGAGGGTTTGGCAGGACAATGAGCAATAAGATTTTTATAACAGCTAACCAGTTGTTAGAAGATTCATTTGAATTAGGTATGCAAATACTAGAAAGTAATTTTGTGCCGACGTTTTTAGTTGGCGTTTGGCGCGGTGGCGCGCCCATTGGTATCGCCGTACAGGAGGTACTAGAGGAGTGCGGAGTGGCGACCAATCATATTGCCGTGCGGAGCTCCTCTTATACTGGCATTAGCCAGCGTAGTCAGCGAGTGTCTATTCACGGACTGGGTTATTTAGTCGATACTTTAACGCCAGAAGATCGTGTCTTGATTGTTGATGATGTGCACGATAGCGGCTTAAGCGTGGCTGAACTTATGAGCCAAATTCAACTGCGTTGCGCCGCCAACATGCCGGCTGAGGTTAGATTGGCAACAGTTTATTATAAACCGAGTCAATCTTTGGTGCCGACTAAGCCAGATTTTTATTTGCATGAAACCGATGATTGGCTGGTCTTTCCGCACGAGCTGGCCGGCTTGAGTGCAGCTGATATTGAGCAGCACAAACCGGGTGTTAGTAGAATAAAGAAACGGTTGCTGGCGAGAATTAGCGGCAGAGCAAGAGATTAGGCGGGGCGATAGTAGGTTTTAAGCAGCTAGTTTTTAAGCGCGTGCAAATATTTTTCGGTTGCCTTCTGCAGGCCAAACTCAAGCGCATCGATGGTGAGCGCGTGGCCAATCGATACTTCTTGTAAATGAGGCAGGCTTCGATATATGACTAAATTGTGTAAGTTAAGATCATGGCCTGCATTGATACCTAAGCCACATTGGTGTGCAAATGTGGCCGCAGCACAGTGCTGCTCAAAAATCTCTTTTGCTATATGCAGCTGCCCTTGCTCAAAGGCATCGGCAAATGGGCCGGTATAGAGTTCAATACGATCTGCACCGAGGTCACGTGCTTTGGCAATTTGCTCCTGATCAGGATCCATAAATAAACTGACTCGAACGCCAGCGGCATGTATTTTTTCAATTAATTGTTTCAGGGCTTGGTTATCGCCATTGATTAAGTCAAAGCCATGGTCCGAGGTGAGTTGGCTGTCGCTATCGGGTACGAGCGTCGCTTGATTGGGGCGGCATTGTTCAATGATGGCTAAAAAGCCTGGGTACGCATTAAAGTCGCTGCGTGAGGCTGCAGTGGCTTGAGCAAACGGATTTCCCTCGATGTTTAATTCCCAGCTAGGCGTGGTCTGTTGCACATGCAGTTGATGCAAGTGCAGGCAATCTTCTGGGCGAATGTGGCGCTGGTCAGGACGAGGGTGCACTGTGATGCCATTTACGCCAAATTCAAGGCATTGGCGCGCATGAGCAATGAGGTCTGGGTTATTGCCTTCTCGTGAATTTCTGATCAGTGCGATTTTGTTGAGATTGATGCTGAGATCAATACGCTTTTCATTGCTCATGTGTTGCCTAACGCCGTCGGAAATAAAAAATCAACTAAGCGGCGCAATCGAGTGCCGCGATTCTAATTGATGGTTGTTGCTAATAGATACTGGCCGATATTTACTGAGTGACATAGGCCTTTATGATGAGTACGGGTTCAACCGGTACATTGGCGAAGCCCGCTTGAGTATTTGTGGGCACGGCTTTAATTGCAGTAACAATGTCCATGCCCTGGGTTACCTCACCAAAAACAGCGTAGCCCCATTGTCGTGGCGTTTTACCGCTATGGTTAAGAAATTTGTTGTCGGCGACGTTGATGAAAAATTGTGATGTTGCTGAATGAGGCGCATTGGTTCTTGCCATAGCGATAGAACCGGCCGTGTTGAGTAGGCCATTATCGGCTTCATTTTGGATTGCATCGCGGGTGTCTTTTTTGATGAGGTCGGCTGTAAAGCCGCCGCCTTGAATCATGAAGCCGTCAATTACCCGGTGAAATTGAGTGCCATCATAGTAGCCGTCGTTAACATACTGTAAAAAATTGGCGACGCTAGTTGGCGCTTTATCGGCAAAAAGGTCGAGTTGGATGTTGCCAAGTGATGTTTCTAACACGACCGCGGTTACCGCTGATGGCTCTTCGCTATCGGGGTTAAGTGATTTTGAGGCCGGCTCCATTGCGCTGGACTGAAAGCTACTTAGAAAAAATGATAGGCAAACGATGCTCTGTAAGAACGCTTGTGTAAATACATTTGAGCGCTTATGAGTGGCAATTTTTTGGCATGATGAAGGCATAATTATTTCCTATAAATAATTCAAGTTGATCAGCGTGAAAATATTTTTGCGATTTTTTAGGGTGATGAAAGCAGCTTATGTTAGCCCCATTCGCTGCTTCTAATTTTTGGTTTGAAGCGCGGTAGGATTACGGCTAGTAATGCGCCAATGGCAACTGCGAGTGCGCCACGTACAAACCAGTCTTTGTTGCTTTTGTCTGACAGGCGAGCATTTTCGGCCTGTAGTTCTGCAATTTCTACTTTTAGCATTTCACTTTTTTGTAATAAGTCGCGGTTGTTGATGTCTAGGTTTATCGCGTTAGACGATATTTTTTTAATACTAGCGAGTTCGCCAGTGAGCGACTGATTTTGTCTGGATAAAGACTTAAGCCTTTTTTGCGCTTCTTCATGTGCTGTGCTCACCGACTCATTGGTGGCGCTTATGGAAGACAATTGGCTTTGTAGTTCACTGCGCTGCTGCTGTGCTTGTTTGAGTAGCGTCCTTGCAATGGGCGTGTTAGATATGAACTGATTTTGAATCCAACCCTCGATGCCGCTTTGGGTGCGAACCTGAGTAAAGCCTGCTTTGTCATCTGTTTGGAGAATGGTGAGGGATGTGCCTGTTTTGAGGCCGCGATGCACAATACGATGTTTAGTAGAGGCGCCACTATGCAGCGGCACATAAAAAACATCAGCAACATAGCCTTGGCTTTCGGCATGAAGCGAGGTGGAAAAAAAGCTGCCGCTTACTAAAAGAAAAAAAAGGATTCGAGTGACGCGATGTTTAGTCAACATGGAAATAAACTCGTAAGTAATGGTTGTGTAATTAGTTTAAATGTATCGCAATATAATTCTGCTTAGGCGCTTTCAGAGTTATCGTCTTGGTCTTTAATATGAGGGAAGACAATGAGCATAGTTAGCACCATTAAAATAAGTGTGAACCCAATAGAGCTGTAAAGTTTATAACTGACCCAAGTGGCTTCGGCGAAGCTGTAGGCGACATAGAGGTTGAGTGCACCGACAATAAAAAAGTTGGCAATCCATAGTTGGTTTAAATTAAACCAGGCTTTGGTGGGTAGTTTTAACTGGCTGCCGAGCATGCGTTCGAGCAGGCTTTTTTCGCTGAAAAACAGCATCCCTAAAAACACACAGCCCAATACCCAATTAAAGATGGTGGGCTTCCATTGGATGAACAGCTCGTTGCGTAGAATGAGCGTGGCAGAGCCGAGTATCAACACAGCGCTTAGTAGCCACCACAGTTTTTTCTCTACTTCACGGGTAAATAGCCAAGTTAGCAGTACTTGCATTACGGTGGCGATCATCAACACTGCCGTGGCAGAAAAGATACCATCAAATTGATGGCTGTAACCCAGCACAGATAGCGTCTCACCATCATATTTATAAGCGATGAAAAACAGGGCAATAGGGAATAGTTCAAGGATTGGGCGCATACTAAATCAAGGTCGCTATAGAGTTGGTGTTGTCGAGGCGGCAGCGCATGGTTTTGCTTGTATATCACCGCATACTAGTGAGTACGGCACTGATCATACCGTAAGCTATTAAAGCATAGATCACCTACGACCGGCGTTCTGCGTTGCTGGCTTTGCATCGCAATTTTAACCAATTTGGCGAGTTGTGATAGTTTTTTTGGCGGGCCGTCATCTCGCTGCTGTAAAAGAAGCATACGGCGAAATGGCTGAGCACTGCCCGCACAAAAGTTGTACACTGGCATCTCTTAAAAAAACAGGATGCCGTATTTTATGCTGGCTGATTTACACACTCATAGTCTTGCATCAGACGGCGTTTTAGCACCGGCTGAGTTGCTTGCTCGCGCCGAGAACAACGGCGTTAATCTGCTGGCATTAACCGACCATGACACGATGTCTGGTGTGCAGGCGTTGCAGGCAAGTATTGCTTCGGGCGAACTGCAAACCACCGTTGAGCTGGTTCCAGGCGTAGAAATTACTACGATGGTCAATGGGGCCTGCGTGCATGTTGTTGGCTTGTGGCTCGACAGTGCTCACTCAGGCCTGCAACGCCTGCTGAATGGGCAGCGCCAAGTGCGGGTTGAGCGAGCTGAACGCATTGCCGTTAAATTGGAGCGTGAAGGGATGCAAGGTGTGCTTGAGGGCGCGCGGCGTCATGCTGGGGAGGCTGTCATTAGTCGGCCGCATTTCGCTCGTTATTTGGTTGAGCAGCAATATTGTACTAACGAGCAGCAAGCGTTTCGACGCTGGCTTGGCAAGAGTAAAGTGGGTGACGTGGCCTGTATTTGGCCCGAGCTTGAAGAGGTGGTTGCTACCGTTCAAAGTGCCGGCGGCGTGGCTGTATTGGCTCATCCCACGAAATATGGTTTAACCCGAACAAAGCTAGACGGTCTTATCGGTTCGTTTAGCGAGGTGCAGGGTGATGCAATTGAGTTGGTGAGTGGAGCGCAGCAGTCTAATGTGACCAACGACCTATTGAAATTATGCGAGCGCTACCCCGTGGCGTTTTCGACGGGCAGTGATTTTCACTCGCCGGCGCAGAC
>CAJQKT010000014.1 GCA_905478995.1 uncultured Pseudomonadales bacterium
GCGCTTTAACTGAATATTGCGTAGCGAGCCCATTTTAGAAATGCCGCCGCTGGCAAATAAAGCGTTAGTCATGGTAGATAGCGAATTAACGGTGTAAGAACCCGGCAGCTTGGCCTCACCTAAAATGAAAATACGAATAGAACGCAACGCGCCCATGGTGACAGAGGCCTTAACCCCAATCATTTGCTCACCCACCGTGGTGTTAATTAAGGCTTTCACATCGGTAAAGCTCAGGCCGGCTACCACCAGCGGCCCTAAGTGAGGAAATTGAATTTCACCTTCACGGTTAATGGTAAGAGCATGACTTTCATTTTCTTTACCGTAGAGCTGCACAATAATGTTATCGCCCGGGCCCATCACATACTCAGATGGAATAGGAATATCGGTAGCTGGCATAAAGCTGCCCGATGGGCCGTTAAATAGCTCGTAACCAAACTGCTTGAGTTTTTGGCCGGTGACTTTTTGCTCTTTGACTTCACGTAGGTCAATGGCGTCAGTCGCTTCACCGGCATTTTGCGCAACCGCTGCCCCGCCCATAGAACGCATGGCGCGGCGAGCATCACTGCTAGCAGCCTGACCCAAATTGGGCTGGGCATTACTGCCTTGGCCTAGGGCATTTAAGTCAACCCCATACTGCTGAGCCAGCGCTTGCTGCTGTGCAGCCGGTAAACGTTTAAATTGTTCAATTTGAGCAGCGGTAGGGGTTTGTGCCACGCTAAATGTACTGGCTAATAAAAGCAGCGCGCCGCACATTAGATAAGCAGTGTTTAGTTGAATAGGCATAAATGAATAACCGTTATTTTTGATTCAATGTTGAGCCGCCCAGCAGGAGCAGACCATTAGTTATCGCGGGGGGATTCAGCTAGCGGCTGAGCAATAGAGTTTTATCCAATATCAATATCCGTATCCGCATCAATAGCAATCGCAATATCAATACCTAAAGTCGAGCGTTAATGAGCCCCCGCTGTCGAGAACCTCGTTGTTAAAGACAATGGAATCTGAGGCGAAGTGTAAGCCAAATGAGGCCTGCCAGTGATGACTAATTGGCAAGGAATATTCCATGTTTACCATTTTGGTGCGGCCGCCTACACCAAACACGCTGCCGCCAGGAGCCGCTGCATTGGTGCCGTCGGTATTTAAATCTATTTTGCTCAACGACCAAGAAAATTGCTGGCCGCTGGATAAATAATGATCGGCTGCGAATGTCAATAAACGGCTGTCGTTATCCACACTGGCACCGATTGGCCGGCCTTTATAGCGATAGCCACTGCGATAAATACCATGCTCATACGCGTAGTTGGGGCGCTCATCGCTATAGCTTTCGGAGGTGGTGTCGCTGAGCTCAAGCACAAAACGATGCTGCATATTGCGATAGAAAAAACTACTTTCTAAACCCAGCTGCACAATACCACGCGAGGGCAAACCGCCGGCTTCATCTTCAGCAGTAAATTGAAAATACAGCGCATTATTTGCCAGCCCTGTCGCAAAGCTATAGCGCGCATCCAAGCTGGCCTGCTGGTTGCCCGGCTCGTTGCTGCCATCGAGGGCAATGCCATCATCACCACGATTATCATTACCAATGATCAAGTCTTTTAACGAGTTCCAGCTTTGCGGCCTACCCTCGCCACCCCACTGTGCCGTGCGACTAATGGCAAGCTCTAAACTGCTAAACGGCTTAAAGCTGAAGCGTGCGCCCAACAAATACGCCTCGGGCACCTGCCTGTCGGACTCAAGCTGGCTGGCCATGCTAGTGAATTGCCATGGGCCGAGCCACGACAGCCAGCGGGTACCAAAAGCATCAGAACTTCTGCGCTGTAAACTTAAACTCGGTATGGGGCGAGCATTATTAGACACGGTAAGACTGGAATGCCAACCCGGCCCCCACCAGCGATCGATGGCGCCAGCAGTAAACGCCCAGTTACCCAAGGCATAACTAATATAAGAACCGTCGGCTCGCCATTTTTCGCCATCGGTGGGCTGATCGGCATAGCCTGCTGCCAGATGAACGGCCAGCGTATCGCTCATCCAATCGACACTGGCTTTGGTTTCGGATTTTTCACGGCGGCTGTCACTAAAATCGCGAATAGCTTGGCTGTCTTCGCCCGCCGATAGTTGACCGGTAAAGCGCAAAGCGCCCTCAGTTTGGCGGGTAAACGCGTGCTTCACATAACGCAGCGACCACAGCGACGCTTCGTCTAGCTGCGCATAGTCTGCGCGGTTTACATCATGAATAATGCCAGCCCACATCAGGGGCCACGTGGTCACCGGTACCGTGATGATGTTGTTATCGGCCAAGAGCACGATGTGATGACGCAGACGCTGGTCACCGCTATCAATCCACGGGCCAGAAGATGCCGTGCTGGAGAGATTGAAAAACAAAAAGACCGTTAAAAACGCTTTAAAAGCCCACGGAACGCCAGCTCTAGGTATGGCTTTGGTATTTTTCATAATGTCCATATTCGATAAAACCTTAACGCCGTTATGCTAAAGCATTAGGGCCTCTTTAGCTATTTTGACTATCCCGTGTGGCGGGCCTATTTTGGTAAAAATGATGCCAGAAAAGCTGGAGGCACTCGCAATTTCAACACCAGCGGCCCCAGCGCCACCCGTAAAATAGAACAAACCGGAATTATTTACGGCTATGTAGTAACAGGATACTACCTCCTATAGTTTTTTAATTGATATGATGCATCGTAGCATGCAAGTCAGGTTGGAAAAAATTATACCCATAAGTCAAACCTGTTGACGTGCCATAGCGCCTTCGCAAATTCTCCATGAACGAGAGATCTGCGCACAAAAGCTGCCGCCAATCCTTACACCGCCAAGTTTGAGAAAACGTACACCCATGGTTATTGACGAGAATCCGACTGACAACAAAGTTGCCGTTGTTGCTGAAACAGACGAACTTTTGACCGAAGTGCTGCACCATCTGAAAGAGTGTTTTGAGACGATTGAGCCAATCCTTATTGATAGAAATGCCGTCTCAAAGCTGGAAGAGTTCCAGCCTCACATCATCATCTTCTTCTGCCATAAAGTGAGCGCAGCCGAAGCATTTTATCTAACCCTGCATCGCACCTGCAATGGACTTTCCAGCTGGATGCATGAAAGTATTATTTTATGTGCGCGAGAAGAAGCTAAAAAATGCTACCAGCTTTGCATTGATAACGTTTTTAATGACTTTTGTTTATTCAAGCCCGTCTATGAACCCTTCAGCCTTCGACTAACTGTGACCCAAGCAATAGAGCGAAGAAACATTCATTTAGAGAAGGCCGGACGACGAAATGAATTAAAAAGTATCGATAGAGAATTCAAAAGTATCGAAAGCGAGCTCGATAAAACCGTCAATAAAATCGAGTCTATAGGTAAAGGAGATGGGCAGATCGCCCCATTTTTTGCACAGTTTATCCATCAAAAAGTTGATGCATTCCAGCAATCAATCATTAGCGACCCTCAGGAAAACGGCCTCGATATTTTAGATGAAAATAAGGTTAGGGATTCATTTGGCCGATTAAAGAAGGACGTAGCCGAAACCGATACAATCAAAACTGAGGAAGAGATACAAAATGACGCCGTACTGGCCGTACAAAATGAGCTAGCAAAAATAGTTGCTGACATATCGACCCAACGTCGCCAGTTGGGAGAAACGTCAACCAGCTTGAAAGAAGCTTGCGAGCTGGATAAAACCCATATCCTACTCATTGATAATGACATCAAAAGCATAAAAATGATTCGTGAAGCTCTCAAGTCAGATAATTACGTGGTAACAATCGTACCAGGGCCTCAGCAGGGCCGTGACGTTTTAGACAAATTGAGTATCGATGTGATTTTGGTCGACACCCAGCCGAGCGATATGCAGGGGGCCAAGTTTCTGCAAGATATACAAAGCAGCAAGCTACATGGCCACATACCTATTGTTATAATCAGTAGAGCCAATGGTAGACAATCCGTACAGCACGGGCTAAGACTAGGCGCCTCAGACTACATAATAAAACCTTTCGAAAAACAACTCATAGAAAAACGAATTAGTCGTCTTTTAGAAGCGTCCTAAAATCTAACGGCAAATCTAACGGCAAAACTAGGGCCTAACAAACCGCTAATCTCGTTTTGAACCTATATTTGTATGAAGGCCAGTGCCTATTAAAGCCATAAAGTTTATAGGCGCTGCACACCCATAAAAACCCCTGCTAAAACAACCTGATTACGTAATATTAAGTATGCCGTCATTGATTGAATGATGAAGCATAATATCCCTGTCGACCTTATAGTCATCCAAAACGATCCACGGCTGCTTGCTTCCTTGGCGCGGCAAGCGCTCACTCGCGCGTTCAATATAACCTGAACCCAAAGAACTCATTACCGTTGTGTCAAGCGCACATCCCTGCTCATCGCGAGCAACGGCTACCGTGGCGTTGTGCTGCTCCATATAATTGAGTAGCCGACACGCATAGCTTGCCGAGAGATCCGCTTTCAATGTCCATGGAGCGTTGGTGTACCCAAACATAAAGACCATATTGGGGATATTTTGAACCATGGCTCCTTTATAAGTTAATAACTCGCTGAGCACGGGTGCGGCCTCATCAACTTTCAAATCGATGCCACCTAACAACTGGATATCAAGGCCGGTTGCCGTCACTATAATGTCGGCCTCAAGCTCTTGGCCTGACATCAGCCGCAGCCCTGTAGCAGTAAAAGATTCAATTTGATCGGTAACAATTGAGGCCTCTCCCGATTTAAGCACTTTGAATAAATCTGCATCGGGCACCGCACACAGGCGCTCATCCCACGGCTTGTAGCGCGGGGAGAAGTGACTGATATCAAAATCCTTACCAAGATGCTTTTGCGCGCGCGAAATAAAAAAACGCCGCATAAAATTAGGCCAGCGCTTAGTCATCTTAAACATAATGCGCTGCAAAACAATGTTGCGTTTTCTGGCAAAGCTATAAACCCATGGGTCAGGCAATATTTTTCGCAAAGCGGCAGAAACCGCGTCGTAGGCGGGCATAGAAAAAACATACGAGGGCGAGCGCTGTAGCATCGTCACGTGCGCGGCTTTTTCGGCCATAGCGGGAACCAATGTCACGGCGGTTGCACCACTACCAATAACGACAATCTTTTTTCCCGTATAGTCCAGATCTGCAGGCCATTTTTGCGGATGAATACACAGCCCTTTAAATTCGTCTGCGCCCTTAAAGTTGGGCAGATACCCCGCATCGTAGTTGTAGTATCCGGTACCCGTTATTAAAAATGCGCATTCGTACTGGCTTTTCTCACCGGTTGCTTCATCCAGCGTGAGAACCGTCCAGCGTTTTTTTTGACTACTCCAATTGGCTGCCTGTACTTTTAAGCCAAAATTTATTTTTTTATCAATGCCGTAGGCTTTTGCCGTATCGCTAATGTAATTTCTTATTGATGTGCCATCGGCCAAAACATTGAGACTGCGCCACGGACGAAATTGATAGCCAAATGTGAGCATATCGGAGTCGGAGCGAACACCTGGATAACGAAACAGATCCCAAGTACCGCCAATAGCGCGGCGACGCTCTAAAACGGTAAAGGTTTTACTAGGGCAAGACTGGCTCAAGTGACAGGCCGCACCAATGCCCGACAGGCCGGCACCAATAATCAGCACGTCAAAATACGTCGAACTCATAGCTACACTCTTGTTATAGACGCGTTGAATAATGCACTTTGCAATTCCTTCATTTCACTTAATGAAGAATCTCAAGCGTAGCGCCACCAAGAAAGGCGTGGCTGTGTAAAGACTAGACGCTGCAGGTGTTTGAATGCCCTACACCCCCCCCCGCCGTGTTTTTCTGAGCTTTTAGCAATTAGCCAAAAACGCATTAAGCCGCTACAAAACGGCACTAACAGCCAGTATCAACCATGGTTAGCGTAGGCTTTGCTCCCGGAGTGTTGACCACCTGAGTATACTCTACATAGCAGTTGGTTCTATCGGGAATTGACCACCTCACCGTAGTGTGGCTTGTTGACGACAAAATAAAATCTGGCGCATCGACTAGATCATCTATTTCATCACTGCGATTGGGATCTCCACCATCCGGGTAGCCATTCAACATGCGAACATGTTTATTCACTGCAGGAATATAGACTATCGCACCCCACGCGGCATCCACGCAATCTGGCGTTAATTGACAACCGATATTGACCATCGTTATGGTTGAGCGAAGCGTGCCCATTAAGTTTTGCAACGTTGCAGAATGGGCATCTGCACTTAAATTGATCAACCTGGGTAGAGCCATTATCGAAAGAATGCCTAGCAACACAATGACGCCCACTAGCTCTACCAGCGTGAAGCCACGCTGTTGAAAGCCGTCTTGTAGAAATGCCTGTCTCTTCGAGCTCATGCTATATCTGCCGCTGAAAGAATCCCACGATATTTTATACAATACTTTCTAATGACGAAAGCTACAAACCCGTGAGCTCAAAACTCCTGCGCTCAAGCTGCTCAGAGCCGCCCCCAACAAAAACATCAAAAGCGCCGGGCTCGACCCGATAGTCGCCCTGACTGTTATAAAAACCTAACGTTTTTTCATCCAGCGTAAAACTCACCTGTTGAGATTCACCGGCTTTCAGCGCAACTCGCGCAAAGCCTTTGAGCTCCTTGATAGGCCGAGTCACACTGCCAATACGATCGCGGATATAAAGCTGTACAATTTCTACGCCATCACGCTTACCGCTATTGGTGACGATCACCGAAACCTCTAACGATTCATCAACTGCCACTGAGGTAGCACTGAGCTCAATCGCTGAATAATCAAACTGGGTGTAACTCAAACCGTAACCAAAGGGGTACAAAGGCGTGTTGGGGGAGTCGGTATAGTGAGTCCAAAACACATCGTCTTCTGAGCTGGGTCGGCCGGTATTTTTTTGGCTGTAATACAGGGGTAATTGCCCGGTATTGCGAGGAAAGCTCATAGGCAATTTACCGGATGGGTTGTAGGCGCCAAATAACACATCGGCTATGCCATGCCCCGCTTGGGAGCCAGCGTGCCATGCTTCTACAATAGCCGTTGCTTTGTCAGCAATGGTACTGATTGCCAGCGGCCTACCATTCATTAACACCACCACAATTTGATCGTTCACTGCGCTCACCGCATCAAATAACGCTTGCTGTACGCCAGCCAGTTCTATACTCACCTGACTGCGCGCCTCACCACTTTGATAAGCATCTTCGCCAATAGCCATCACCACCACGTCGGCCTGGCGAGCCACCGCCAGCGCCTGCTCGAAACCCGAAGTATCCTCTGTGTTGATGGTGATTTCACTGTGAAAAGCACGCCCTGCAGTGGCTAACGGCGCTCCTTGTGCATACGTTATCAAGGCAGTATCAACCACAGCAGCGTTCACGCCCTCTAACAGTGATACCGCAGAGTTGGCCACAGCTTTAGCGCGCCAATTACCCAAAGGATTGTCTTTATCATCAGCTAAGGGTCCTATCACTGCAATGCGCTGCCCCGACGTTGCCAACGGCAAAATATCATTGTCATTTTTTAGCAGCACTATCGACTTACGCGCCGCATCGCGCGCCGCAACTATATGCTCTGCACGACCCAGATCACTTTGCTCTCTTGACGCCGATGCATAGCGATAAGGATCCTCGAATAATCCCAATCGGTATTTAAGTGCCAAAACTCGGCGCACGGCATTATCGACCACAGTTTCCGCAACTTCGCCACTTTTCACCAAGCCTGCTAGATGACCAATATAGGCCGCCGATTCCATATCGATATCGTTACCTGCATTCATCGCCTGTGCTGCGGCTTGCGATAGGTCAGCACTGTAACCATGTTCTTGCATTTCACCAATGGAGTCCCAGTCTGAAACGACTAAACCACGATAGTCCCACCCCCCCTTCAGCAATGTGTTTTGCAAATAGGCGTCAGCGGTTGCGGGAACCCCATCTAACTCGCTAAATGAGTTCATGAAGGTGGCTACACCCGCCTCTGCGGCCGCCTTGAACGGTGGCAAAATAGTATTGTGCAAAGTGGTGTTACTCACATCGACCGTGTTGTAGTCACGGCCAGCTTCGGCAAACGCATAGCCGGCAAAGTGTTTAGCACAAGCTGCAATGGTATCGGGCCGGCTCAAATCATCGCCTTGAAAACCCTTAATACGCGCCACCGCCATTTGTGCACCAAAGTAAGGGTCTTCGCCGGCACCCTCCATAACCCGACCAAAACGCGCATCACGACCCACATCCACCATCGGCGCAAAAGTCCAATGCAAACCGGCGGCTGATGCCTCGACCGCGGCAATGCGCGAATTTTTTTCAACCAAATCCAAATCCCAGCTAGCTGCCTCGCCAAGCGGTATAGGAAACATGGTTTGAAATCCGTGAATGACGTCAAAGGCAAACAACAATGGAATACCTAAGCGCGTCTCTTCAACCGCTATGCGCTGAGCTTCGGTAGTGGCCGCAACTGATACAACGTTTAACATAGAGCCTACACCTCCAGAGCGTAAGTCCGACAAGCGCTGTTCGTTATAGTCGTCACCCGATGCGACAGGGCCGGTTACGTCCCAACTGCCGCTATATTGATTTAATTGCCCCACCTTTTCAGCCAGCGTCATCCTCTCAAGTAACGCTTCTATCTTTATATCGATATCCAAATTTCCAGAGCTGTAAACCGCTCCACTACTGGGCTTAACGACACTGCAGGCATTGAGTGTCATCAACACCGCAGCCATGATGCCAGTGATCAATACACTCATAACGGTTGGCTTAACCAAAAGAACAGAATAATGGGCTAGCGAAGGCGTTTTTTTCATTAAAAAAC
Organism: uncultured Pseudomonadales bacterium; assembly: GCA_905478995.1. GTDB lineage: Bacteria > Pseudomonadota > Gammaproteobacteria > Pseudomonadales > UBA7434 > UBA7434. The sequence goes on from CAJQKT010000014.1 coordinate 8,799, forward strand.
TCATGATTAAGTGTTATTGGCGGCGTTACCAATCTAGTTACCAAACTAATTACCAAACTACTTACCAAACTACGTGCCTAGGTCAGCGACTCAATACAACTTTAACAATATTTGATGGACTTATCACATAAGTAATTTTTGAGTTTGGAGACTCGCTGGAAATGCTGAATAATATCAGCATCAAAAGCGCTTTGGCGAGGCACAGCAACATCACTCACGAAGCCCCTACTCTCAAACATTCACCCTCACACTTATGTCGCGATTCTCACTTATACTCAACTGGCGTACCGTTTTACTCGCGCTTGCCTCGGTCGGCACTACTGCTGTATGCATCCACTATCAAATTACTGCCGACTTCCCCATGGCCATCATTGTAACGGCCATTGTTTTCCCCATTGCCTTTTCCATTAACAGCGCCTATGAACGCCGCGAAACAGCGCTAGCACACTATGCCTCGTTAAAAACGGATAGCCGATCTATTTACTATGCATCGCGCGATTGGTTGGCCGCTGCAAACCCACAATCTTTAGAGCAGCTGCATACACTATTGCGCGCAGTGCTCGAACACACCGTTGCATTACTCACTGACCAACGCACTAATCTTGAACGCAACGAAGCGCACGTGTATGCCGATTTTTCAGCGCTCAGCCACTTCATTCGCACTGAGCAACGCGATAGAGGCATGGCTGCCACCGAAGTGTCACGCGTGAACAACTTTTTTAATTCTATGATGGGCTCTTTTGAAGGGCTTAAACACATTTACCAATACCGCACGCCCAGAACCCTCAAAACATTTAGCAACGTGTTTGTTGTTATCATTCCACCCCTGTATGGGCCACACTTTGCTAATTTAGCGCTCGATCACTCGCTGGTCTATGGCTTGCAGTATGCTATGCCCATTCTTTTTGCCGTATTATTGTCTTCTTTGGCTAACATACAAAGCCAATTAGAAAATCCATTTGATCAGTATGGTGAAGATGATTTGATTTTTAATGTTGATAAATTTATTAGTAGCATAAAGACAAACACTTAATGCGTAGAGCCTAGTCCTTTAGGATGCATGCTCAAAAAATTAATTTGGTAGGAATAACAGCATGATTAACAATGATGTCTTGCGCCGACTTCGCTTTATTTTGGATCTTAATGATTCAACGATGATCGCTATATTTAGCCAAGCTGATCTTGACGTTACGCGAGAGCAAGTCAGCGCCTGGCTTAAACGCGATGATGACCCCGATTTTGTAAAGTGCAACGACCGGCAGTTAGCCACTTTTTTAAATGGCTTTATTAATCACCAGCGCGGTAAAAAAGAGGGCGAGCAACCTGAGCCTGAAAAAACGCTTAGCAACAATATTATTCTAAGGAAATTAAAAATTGCTTTTGATCTTAAGAGCGACGATATGATTGAAGTTCTTGCCCTAGCTGACCTCCGCTTGAGTAAGCATGAGCTTAGCGCATTTTTTAGAAAACCGGCACACAAACATTATCGCGAATGCAAAGATCAAGTGTTACGTAATTTTCTGCATGGCTTGCAGGCTCAGCATCGTCCGTAAAGCGGCATTATTTCATTCAACCACAAGCATTACCTTAATTAAAAAAAGCGTATTTTTAGCTAACGCGATAGCAGGTAATGGCTCATTCGCCATTCATATAGGAGATTATTAGCATGAGTAACAGTCAGTTTTCCTTACACGGAAAAATAGCTTTGATTACCGGCGCATCTTCCGGCATCGGTCATACAGTTGCAAAAGGTTTAGCTAAAAATGGTGCAACGGTAATAGTCGCAGCACGTCGTATAGCGAAGCTCCAGGACTTAGTCGCCTGCATAAAAGCGGCCGGAGGCAGCGCTATCCCCGTAGAAATGGATGTCACTGACCGCAACAGTGTCAATAGTGGTTTTGCTGAAGCTGAAGAGCAAGTCGGTGTAGTTGACGTTATCGTCAATAACGCAGGTGTCGCCGATTCAAAAGGTTTCCTTAAAGTCGACGAGCGTAGCCGCGACTTTGTTATGAACACCAACTTTAATGGTGTTTGGAATGTAGCCCAAGAGGGTGCAAAGCGTCTTGTTGATGCAGAGAAACCCGGCTCCATTATTAATATTTCATCGGTGCTGGGCATGGGCGTGCAGCCCGGCCAGTCGGCTTACTGTGCATCAAAGGGAGCAGTAATACAGTTAACGCGCTCACTCGCGGTAGATTTAATGAGGCACCGGATTCGCGTTAATGCAATTGCCCCAGGGTGGTTTCAGACGGAAATCAATCACGATTATTTTGAGTCGGCGGCGGGCAAAGCTTATGTGCAAAAAATGCCTGCTAGGCGCCTAGGCAATGTAGAAGAGCTGGTAGGGCCTATCATTATGCTGGCCAGTGATGCCGGCTCGTTTATTAACGGTGCCGTACTTCCTGTGGACGGCGCTATTAGCGCCGTTATCACATAGTTTTAATATACCGCTTTGAACGATGACAGAAAATAAGCGTAGCTTTGTTCGAAAAATTTATTCGACAATTCATACCGCAGTCTAGCCATTCGTTTAAATGATCCTGCCACCCCAAAACTGCTCAAAAACCAATCAGGCTGCAGAAAAGAATTGGTTAATCTGCCCTATTTACTGATTTCGTCGAAAGCACTGAGCTACAATTGAAGCTCTAAGTTGTTTGGTTTTTTCCATTTGAACCATGTTGTCTTCTATAGAGTATATAAAGGGACCTTTGTAAATCGCCGAGTAACATTGTGTATTCGCAGTCATTGAAACCTCGGTATAAGAAAAAATAACTTTTTTGGAGATAGATATGCAATTTTTAGCAGACGGAGACTTCGTAGGAGTCTCATTTTGGATTGTGTCGGTGGCGATGATCGCCTCAACGGTGTTCTTTCTTTATGAAGGAATGAACGTTAAGCGAGAATGGCGACTGTCCTTGTTGATTGCCGGCTTGGTCACACTGGTCGCAGGCGTTCATTACGCGTATATGCGTGACTATTGGGTGATTAATCAAGCCACCCCTATCGTTTATCGCTATATCGATTGGCTGATCACCGTACCCCTACTGATGATCGAATTTTACATCATCTTGAAAGCGGTCGGCGCGTCGGTTAGTAGTGGCTCATTCATGCGACTCCTTGGCGGCACACTGGTTATGCTGATTTTTGGCTACCTGGGTGAAGCGGGTGTGATGAACAGCACTATCGCATTTTGGCTAGGTATGGTTGGTTGGGCCATTATCATCTACGAAATTTTTGCAGGTGAAGCCTCCAAGGCAGCGGCGGCCAACGAAAGTGTCAAGTCAGCATTCAACTACATGAGGTTAATTGTTCTTGTAGGCTGGGCGATTTACCCGGTTGGCTATGTCATGGGCTACATGATGGGCGGCGTTGACGAAGGCTCACTCAACCTGGTCTATAACCTTGCCGATTTCGTGAATAAGATTCTCTTTGGTCTTATTATTTGGAATCTAGCTTATAACGATTCTGCCGAAGGCAAACATTAAGTTGTAAGTTCATTCGTTACAAAAAAAGCCCCGCTGATGCGGGGCTTTTTTTATGGCAGTGTAAAACTACTAAACCAAAGCCATTGAGTAAACTGGCCCCTGATTAGCTTAAAAAACTAATCGAAAACCGATATCAACAGCTCTGCCCGGCGCTGGAGCAACCGACTTAATGAATGAGGTATGCGCACGCTGCTCATCGTTAGTGAGGTTTTTACCTCGCACAAAGCCAGTTAATGACGTTGTTGCCGATAGTGGTTGCGTAAACTCTGCATAAGCTCCCAGATCATTATATGCATCGGTAGCAAATTCAAAATCAGCGGTGTCTTGCTGCTGCTTAACGCGTAAATAATCTAGCGAAGCACTAAAGCGCCCCCAACTAGTTTCAAGCCCCAGACCATAACGAGCCGGCGGTATGCGAGGCAAATTCTGATTACCACTGACATCCAACTCGGCATCAACGAAATCATAAAGCGCTTTTAACTGCACGATATTATCCGCATCTTCAATGAGATTAACGGCTACTTCCACATCAGCCCCCACAAATGTTGCATCTTGTTGTTGGTAGATAAAAACGGGCAAATCATCTAGCTCACTACCATCGGCCTGTTGATAAATAAAATTAGAGAATTCAGTTTGGTAGGCAGTAACCGCAGCAGACCAGCGATCATTTTGATACTGTAATGTGGCAGAAACGTTGATGGCTGATTCATTTTTTAATGTGACATCGCCTATCTCATAAGTGTTGGTCGTTAAATGCGGCCCATCAGAATAGAGCTCTTCTGCCACTGGTGCGCGCGAAGAGTAGTCAACAATAGCATTGAGCTGCCAATTAGCATCGAGCGGTATAACAGCACCCAGCGACCCGCTCACGTTTGAAAAGTCTTTACTCACAGCGGCGCTAGGGCTATGCCTTACCTCACCAACCCGCAGCCCTGCCTCAACGTTCACAGTATTAATACTGCGCTCGCCCAACCAAAAAATGCCGCTTTCTGCCGTATCAACTGGCTGGATAAATGCCTCTTCACCCAACGCAGAAAAGTCTCGTTGGCTGTGCTGCAAACCTAGCGCATGTGTCCATTCGCCAGTTTCAACAATGAACTCGGCGCGAGCTTCCCACGCCTTATTAGAAAATCGTGTAGCCACCTCGCCATCGGGCTCAATTTCTTGATGCTCATAATCATTCACGCCAAGCCTGAGGTTAATACTGCGAATCACATCCGATATTTTGTCCAGACCCAACTCAAAATCGGTTCGCGTTTGCGCCAACTCTAAAGTGGGTGTTGCACCACCCTCAGCATGCCCCGGCAAACCATAATCAGCATCGGTATCACTCACAGAGATACCTACAAAGCCCCAGTCTTTGATGTAGCTTGCACCGATTGCTGCCGACTCAAAGGTAAACGCACTACCCAGCAACGTACCGCTTATATGCTCCTCACCAGGCTCTAATGCACGCAATTCGGCTGACTCGGCGAAGCCCGGAATGTCGTAATTATTCGCGTCTTTACGCGTGCCATCAACATGCCAGGCAACATTGCCTTCGCTGCCGTTGAGTTTTAGCGAGGTTGTATTGCCATCTGAGTTCAAATTATGGCGTGTTTCAAAACCACCCGACAAGGGCTTATCAGATAAATAATGAGGAATGCGGCCGGTGTGAATATCTACCACCCCGCCAATGGCGCCCGAACCATAGAGTAAAATGCCCGCGCCCTTGAGCACTTCAATACGCTCAGCAATAAAAGGCTCAACACTCACCGCATGATCACCACTAGTGACTGAAACATCTAGTGTATCGATACGATCTTCCATTATTTTTACCCGAGGCCCGCCAAGCCCATGAATAACGGGCCGCCCTACGGCACTGCCAAACGACGCAGAATGGATGCCCGGTTGCTTCGATAAAGTGGTGCCTATATTGGTCGACAGCTTGCGCTCTAATTCTGCACCTTCTAAAACATCAACGGCTTGCGACAAACCTTCACCTGATAACGGGTGGGCCACAACCATGACATCTTCAATCATTCTTTCAGCTATAGCCGTGCCAGTAATACTGAATAGGCAGGCAGCCCAAAAAGCTCTCATTAATAAAATGTACATAGATTTCTCCTAACGAATGGATTTTTTGCCGGCGTTGGCAAACGTAGCTATAAATTCGTTAGGATTGCGGCGGAGCGCGCGTTAGGTAACATTGAGCGGAGGTTGCTTGCACCCGGCGTTGTTGCGGCGCAGGATAAACATGATGATGAATGCCTGCACGAGAGGCAATAGAGAACTGATTGGCAGGCGGCGCCTGATGTTGTGCATGAATGCAAACGATACACGCTGCATCGGCATGGCTATCGATATCAATGTGTAAATGATTAGATGCCAGTACCTGCCCGCTGATGAAAAAAAACATCACGGCCAACAGGCTCAGGCGACACAACTTGCTGCCTAATGGTTTTTGCATAATTTGCATCAAATGAAACACTCAGGCCTCAATTAGCTTACCCTATGTACCCGGCGGCACACAGCAAACACTTTTTTGGTAGCTTCGTCTACTTCTTCGGGTGTTATTAGCACCGTCGTTTTGTAGCTCACCGAACCGGTGGCACTCACCGCAAGCCACAACGCGCGGAGTATAAACCAAGTCTCAACCATCTAGTTAATATAAGTAACAACCAAAAGAACTAAAATTGACAGATGAAGGGCTGGCGCCATCAAATGTAAGACCTCAGCGGATAAAACTTCAGCCTCAACTGCGCGCCCGCCCATATCGCTGAGCTACACCTGTCAACAACAATGCCGCAAATCCTAGCAGTCCAAAAAGCGGCGCAACAAGAGGCACGTCTATGGGGCTTTGCCCCACCAGCAACATTGCACTGGTGGGCGAAACGTTACCGGCAGCATCAACCGACTCAACTCGATACTCGGCTGTGTCACCCAGCGCTAAGCCAGTGTCGCTCCATTCGTTGCCGCTAGTCGTCGCAATGAGCACACCGTTGCGATAAATTCGATACCTAATCACACCAATAGCCGCTTCGGCGGGCGTCCAGCGCAGCACCACTTCTAACGGGTTTACAACAGGTGCTACTAACAGTGTGGGCGGCTGCGGCGGTGTGGTATTACAACTGCTTTGCAACGATTCAGCTTGGCTGAAAGCTCGATCCCAGGTAAAGGAATTCCCGTCAGAAAAATAATAGTAAACAACGCCCCCCGCCGTGATTGCTACGGTGATACCGCCATAGCCAGACAAGTAAGGAACCATCGTTGAGCAACCTGCCTCGGCTGTTTTATCTTGCCCCCAAAAACTGGTGTTGTAGTTACCCAACTCCGACCACGGCAAACCTAGGTCGCTGGGGTCGGCAAACTTGGCCGCGGCCAGCGCCTCGGGGGCCAACACCTGCAGCCCATTTATGCGGCCATGATCCACACCCAGAAAAACCGCCAGCTTCGCTACGTCATCACGCACGTAAGAAAGCCCATAACCGCCAAAAGGCTGCTTCACTGGGTCGTAGGTGCGCCTCGTTGTTTTGCTCCCTACATCCAACCCAAGTGGTGTCCACATGTCACCAACCACTACGTCGTCAAACACATCGGCACACCACCCTTCTTGCTCACGCAAAAAGCGCTGGGCTGCCGTTGTTGCAAGATAAGTATCGGTTGTGTGGTAGTGCATTTGCGTACCCGGTGTAGCGCTGCGCGGGTAACGACTCACTGAATAATCAAGCTTTTCGGCATGGGTCTCTGGCAAAAAGAAATCGTTAGTAGATACAGAGCTTTCATCGGCAATATAACCGGACAATCGAAAGTTACCGGTGGCCATATCCAGCGCATGCTCAACGCTCACGCCACTCCAATCACTTTGTGGGTCGGCCGCCGCCGCAGGAATCCAGTCAACAAGACTCTCAGACAAAAATCCGGGATAACGATACTCAAGGCGCATTGAAGCGGCGCCCGCAAAGGTTGTTTTAGCAGTAGAGTACGATGGCAAGCGCAGTGAATCACAGTAGGGGTGCGCCCCAGCACGCGTTGCACAGCCTGCCACGTAATGCACCCCGCCAAACACCACGCCATAAACTGTCATATCGTTGGCGGCAACCTCCGATGAGTGCCCAAACTCATCAGGGTCGATACTGGGATAATCAACGGCCAGTGCCGCTATAGGTTTTTGCGGCATGCGCCCTGCCAGCTGCTCTTGGTGGGAGCCTTTCAGGGAGAGCGCATTGACAACAGTACTGGGCGTGTACTGCGCGTCGAGCAAACCCCACATATTAAATTGATAATACGCGCAGGTTTCAGACGCAATTTGATAAGCGACCTTCGACACTTGCGAGCCGTCAAACAGGAATGTGAGCAAGCCATTATGCACGCAATTAGAGTTGCGCTGCTGTAATGAAAATGGCATGGCTATGCGACTCCAGCCATTATCACCCACCTCTGACCAGATGCGCCCCGGCTCTAAAATAAACTCCCAATAAGGATGCGATGCCAGCACAATGCCCCGCTGTACAGGGATAATGTGCGAACCCGTTTGCACAAACTCACTATTGAATTCAGGCAGATGCTTGCGTGGGTCATCACCGTTACCGGTATAAGCGAAGTCATCGAGTAATTCACTAAAAGACCCCGAGCTAGCCTCGGCAAACAGTTCAAGCCGCCCCTCAAACTGATGCAAAGGTGGAGCCGCATCGGCCGGCATAGCAAATGCTGAACTGGCTACCAGCGACGAAGGCGCGGGGCCTGAATTGAGTACTGTTGACGTCAGTTGCGTGCGCGCAGCAAGTCCCAAGCCATTTAACGGATCGAAATTAACGACATACTGGTCGTAATTATTCTGGCCGCCGCTGTTTGGCACGGTTGCCGCATCACACGCAGGCAAGCCAATAGCAAAGCCGCTTACAGCGACATCCTCGGCGTAACAATTATCGGAAAGTGCGTTACTGGCATTGCGGTAACGGAGTATCAGGTTTGGGTTATTAGCATAAGCAGGAAGCGCTTGCTCAACCCAGCGAAAATCACCGTCATCATCACCGTCACTAAGATTGATGAGCGATGAATAACTCGCACCGCCGTCGGTAGAGACTTCAAACAAACAGCTGTCGGTCGTTTCGAGCAGACGCGCGGCCAAAAAACCACTCACACTCACTGAATCGTAGCCGAGCGTTGAAATAGCACGGGTGATTGAGCCTGGCCCCCGCAAACGAACCGAGTTGGCAACGAGCACATGAAGGTCGTCAGCAACCACGTTGCCACTGACCGACCAATCCGCATAGCCAGCATCAAAGTTATCAAACAAAAGAGGGTCGGCAAACACCAAGCGTGCCTGCATTACCATCAGAGCGAATGCAACAGCACATGGGCCTAGGCACACACGAAAAAAAAGAGCAAAATCTCTAAGCGAAACACGCGTGTCATGCATTGACAGCCCTGCTAATTTTTAATGCCTCAAATTTAAAGGCTCTAGCGCTTATAAAGTCTCTATCGTTAGTTGCTCTAATGGCCAATGGCCATCGATAGAAACCACCCGCTTTTTACCCAACTTTAGCAGCGTCTTAGGCCCGGCTACAAACTTAACCGATAAAGGCTTGCCAATGGCGCTATTCCAAGCACCGCGGCCAATGGTTATTGTCTCGCCTAGCTCGTAATCGCGAATTTTAAGCCGAGCATCGCCACTTAGCACAAACGTATCCTGGCCGTATCCACCAAACAACTCTACCGATTTCACCCGCGAGCTTGTGCCGGAGTTTAAGGTGTCGTCGCCATAGAACCCATAGACCTCTGCGTGACGACGAGTAACGTTATGCGCCGAAAGCTCATCGGCACTCATCGTACCGAATAAAAGTTTGGGCGACTTTTCAAACCAAACGGCTGAAAAGTCAGGAGTGCTTACTGCATTACCACGCATCAGTGCCTTAACTTTTGCCAGTGATGCGTGGCCAATCTCAATACCAAATTTCAAGCCGATCCAATTACCCTCTTGCATATGGATACCGCCATACAAACGCGACATGCCCGCTTCTTCAGCGGCGAGCGATAAATATTCCCAAGACAAATCGGTAAACTCGTTACCATTGGAAGGATCGCCATCAAAGCCATCATCCAGATCAAAACGTGAATTGAATGAATGCGATTGATAACCAAAATAATTAGATGCGAACGTTTCCTTTAACACGGTACTTGCGGCATAACTAAAAGAGGAGTGACCCGAGGGAATATCGGGGAACGGCGGTGTAAAGTTTCGGCGTAGCTGGTAGGGAAACCAAACGTCGCGATCATCGGTGCCGGCCAATACTTCACCCCTAAATGACGGGACATTACTACCAAAAAACAATTGGTTGATTACCGTAAATGGCCGAACGCTGTCAAAATGAAACTTCGAATCCCATGATGCAATACCGGCATCAAAAACAGCTTGGCTCAAACTCATGGTAATAGTGAGCGCCGTTTTCAAATCAGTATCGGCTTGCTCAATGAGGTCAATGGATGCATCGAGCCACCAGCCTGGCGGGTACTGCGTGTTATCGCCTAGCTCCCAGTATTCAGACTGCGCTCGTTGAATGTCTCCACCCTCAACGCCGTCAACCATTTTTGCAGCAAACTGCGTAACTTGAATCGTCTCTTCTACAAACTTTTCATCCAGCTCGCCATTTGCATTGTAGGGCGTCAAGATACTTGATGGCCTCAAATAGCTGCCTTGCGGAAGCGCAAAGGGCACCACACTACCCCAATGTGACGTTAGCGGCACTTGAGTGCCACCATCGTTAGCGCCTGGGAAAATACCCCATTCGCTTAATGACTGCCAGGCACCTGAGAGTTTAATGGCGCCACTGGCGACGGCCGGATTCACAACCATTGTTTCAGGTGATGCCACGGCTAATACACCATTCGCATCCCATGAAGCGCCTACAGACTGTGCTGCAGTTACCGGGTCAAATTCTGGAAACGTATACTTTGGGTATAGTACCCCGTCACTATCGGTGTATTCGGTTTGATTGTAAAAATTGATTTTATTTCTTTGCTCTCGCTCAGGCCTCGGCAGCGCCCAAGGAGTGGGTTCAAATATAACCTGCGAGTCGGCATAGTCATTAGCTACCTGAGAACCGTCAGAGAAAGCAAAGGCCAGTAGCTGTTGAGCTAATTCTTTGGCTTCCGCTCTGACGCTGGCTAACTGCGCTACTGCATTTTCATCGATAAGACGGCTGGCGGCTTTTTCTGCCGACCTATTTAGCAACGCATCGGCCTGTGCAGTCATTTCTGCTCTTAATACCTCAGCATCTTCTCCGGTATCAATTTCTAAATACTTTTGCCTGAGCATAGTAGTGTCGCCTGCAGCAAATTCGTAAAAAACGTCGTAAGCTGCGCTTGCCATTGCATATTCTTGCAAAGTGGCTCGGGTGTTTCCTCTTGGGTAATCGTCCACAAGATCTGCATTGACCAGCCAACCCAGAGCTTGCTTATCAAAGGCAGCCCAAGCGCTATACAGCGCAGTATTCATGTAGGCTGTGAATCGACCCGATATAGTAGGCCCCCGCTCAGACCGCTTAATCAACTCCAAAGCCAGGGCGTTCCAATCGCGGACAACCGTCGCGTCGATAACTGGATTGACTTGGATGCTGACTGTGTCGGTGACTTTTACGTACTTCTTGTCTTTTTTATCTTTTTTATGCTTAACGACCAGCTTAAATACCAGTGTTTGTGGGCTAGTGACCTGCGGTGCCATAAACCATGCGTTGCGGCGGTTTAACTTCTTCAGGTCAACAGGCTCACCAGAAACCTGCTTCCACTTAATGGATTTTTTACCTCCGCCCGTTACAGTGCCTTTGAGTACGACAGCTTTGTCCGCCAAAACAGACTGATCGTTTCCTGCACAAACAAGAGGTGGGGATTTATCCGATGAAGTTGAACCTTTGCTGCTTTTTTTAGATTGAGCCGCTTCCTTAGAGTTGCTGTCTTTAATTTCATCGCATCGAGAATCGGTTTCGGTAACGGCCACATCACCCTGTTTGTATTCGCTTAACGAACTGTTGTTGGCATACGCTTGGTTTGAACTAACGAAAACAAACAGGCAGGCAAAGCAGGTGACTAGTAGCTTCATGATCTCTCCAGGTTGATTTTGACTTTATATGCACCGACTTCTAACGAGTTAGCTACATTTTGATCAAGTTTATGCGGAGAAAACAATTAACGAAAGACCGGGGCGCCAAAAGTATTGAAAAATGCCACATTCATTTTTATGAAATTTATTATTATTTAATCAAGATGGATAAATAACACACCAATGCAGTACATAAAAAATACAAGGCAGCCCATTTTTTAAACGATATTCATTAGGCGGGCAGAGAAAGAGCGTATTGCATACAAATGAGTAATCAAGGCTTCCCGGCGTGCGCGGCGGCAACGCGCGCATACTCAATTTTTCCGGAAGGTGACTGCGCAGCCTCTAACGGATCGGCAGAGCTTGCAGTCACGACAAACAAGGTTTTACCATCATCGCCACCCAACATACAGGCAAAACACAGCTGGCTAGTTTGCACGCGCTCTACAATGGCTCCACCCTCCGCCACCAGCAGTGCCTCAGGAGCAACCGCGTTAGCTACCCACACACGGTTATTCTCATCTAAACAAATTCCATCGGGAAAGACACCGTCTAACGATGCCCACACGCGGCGATGCGTGAGCGTCTTATCGGCGGCAATGGTGAAGGCGGTTAGGCAATTGCCGAGCGTTTCGGCAACAATTAACGTGGATCCGTCGGCTGTAATGACACTGCCATTAGGAAAGTGCAGGTCTTTAGCCGCCAAATGCACCGAGCCATCTGCATCAACGCGCACCAAATTGGCTGTTGGATGATCCAGCAGCGCACTAGGACCCTGCGCTCTTAGCTTGGTATCTAAATCAAAACCAAAGTTACCCACCCAGGCACTACCTTGCCCATCAACGACCATATCGTTGCACAAATACACGGTGAGTTCGCTAATATCGGCATGCAGCGCAAGTCCAGCTGGGTCTAAACGCTTGACGGCGCGCTCGCGCATGGCCACGACCAGCAAGCGGCCATCGGGCAGCCAACCCAGACCTGAAGGCTGATCGTCTAGTTGAAGTTCGGTGCGCAAATTGCCACCCGTATCGACAGAGTGAACGGCATGACCATAAAAATCACTAAACCATAAGCGCCCTTCATGCCATCGAGGACCCTCACCAAAATAGATACCGTCTATTAGGGTTTTCGTAACCATCACAATCTCACAATACTCCGCACTGCACGCTGCCGATCTTTAACCTGATTAATCCATCGCCTTAAAATTAAACTCACCACCTTGCTTAATACCTGAAGGCCAGCGTGAAGTAATGGTTTTCGTGCGCGTGTAAAACTTAAAAGCATCGGGGCCATGCTGGTTTAAATCACCAAACACTGATTTTTTCCAACCCCCAAACGTGTGATAAGCCAACGGAACTGGGATAGGCACATTAATGCCTACCATACCCACATTAATTCGATGCGCGAAGTCGCGCGCTGCATCGCCATCGCGGGTAAAAATTGCCGTGCCGTTGCCGTATTCATGATCCATGGCCAAGCCTAAGGCCTCTTCATAGCTCGCAGCCCGGACAACGCTCAGTACAGGGCCAAAAATTTCTTTTTGATAAATATCCATTTTAGGTGTGACATGGTCGAATAAATGCGGGCCAACGAAAAAGCCCTCATCATGCCCAGGCAAATTAAAATCGCGGCCATCAATCACCAACTCGGCACCCTGCTCAATACCACTTTCAACGAGTTTGAGAATATTTTGCTTGGCTGCAGCCGTCACCACCGGACCATAATCAACGCTACTACCGCCGGTGTAGGGCCCTACGGTTAATTGTTGAACCCTCGGAATGAGTTTTGCAATTAAGCGATCAGCCGTTTCTTGGCCAACCGGTACAGCCACCGAAATAGCCATACAGCGCTCACCCGCCGCGCCATATCCAGCGCCCACCAAGGCATCGGCCACTTGATCCATGTCGGCATCAGGCATAATAATCATATGGTTTTTAGCGCCGCCAAAGCACTGCACGCGCTTACCTTTGCTACAGCCGCGACCATAAATGTATTCGGCAATGGGCGTAGAACCCACAAAACCGATCGATTGAATAACCGGATGATCAAGAATGGCATCGACAGCGGCTTTATCGCCATTAACCACTTGCAAAATACCTTGAGGCAAACCCGCCTCTTCAATCAGTTCGGCTAACATCAATGGCACAGTGGGGTCACGCTCAGAGGGCTTTAGAATAAACGCATTGCCGCAGGCAATAGCTGGCGCGAACATCCACATGGGAATCATCGCCGGAAAATTAAAGGGCGTAATGCCCGCGCTAACGCCCAGCGCTTGGCGCATGGAATACATATCAATACCCGGGCCTGCGCTGTCGGTGAACTCACCTTTCAACAGTTGCGGCGCACCAATGCAGTACTCAATGACTTCGAGCCCACGCTGAATATCGCCTTTGGCATCGGGCAGTGTTTTACCGTGCTCACGGCTCAGTGCTTCAGCCAGTTTGTCCATATCGCGATTAATTAAATCAACCAACTTCATCATAACGCGTGCTCGGCGCTGCGGGTTGACCGCCCCCCAAGCCACTTGCGCTTGAGCCGCTATGGCAACGGCTTGCTCGACTTCTTCAGTCGACGCTAGAGGCACTTTAGCTTGCACTTCACCGGTTGCAGGATTGAACACATCGGCAAAACGACCAGACGTCCCTTTAACATGAGCGCCGTTAATATAGTGCGTGAGTTCTTGCATAGGCTGTGTCAAAATAAATATCTCGGCTGTTTGATGAGGTAACATAGATTGTGACTGTTCCGCCTAGTGAGCACATTAGCGTGTCAGTAACCTATGCAGGTAACTAACACTCAAGTCTGGGCTGCGGCGCGGAGCGAGTATAACACCTTGCAGGCGGCGCTTTTCTCTGACTGAACAACGCAAGATTAAAACATTGTCATCATCGCCCTATGTATGGCTGGGAACGGTAAGCGCAATTTGCCTAAGGTGAGTGCGCCACTTATTTATTTGAGGAGAATTTATGGATTTTTCATCGTTTGCACAATCACGAAAAAGTGTTCGGGGCTTTCAAAAAAAACCCATACCAAAGGCCATCGTTGATGAAATTATCAACGTCGCAAAATGGGCACCCTCTTCTTACAATACGCAAACTTGGCGTGTACATGCAGTCACGGGCGAGGCTCTAGATAAAATTCGCGAGGGCAACACCAACAACACCCTGGCAGGCAAACCGCATCAACGCGACTTTCCCTATAAAGAAGACTATGAAGGCGAACACCGGCGGCGGCAAATTGATGTTGCCATACAGTTGTTCGAGGCCATGGGTATTGCGCGCGATGATAAAGAGAAACGCATGGATTGGATGTTACGTGGCTTTCGGCAATTCGATGCACCCGTATCACTAGTGCTCACCTACGACAAGCATCTTGAACCGGCGGCGATCAGCCAATTTAGTTTAGGCTCGCTAGCCTACGGCATTGTGTTGGCAGCCTGGGAGCGCGGCATTGGTTGCGTAATTAACGGTCAAGGCATTATGCAATCGGATGTAGTGCACGAGCATGCCAATATTCCCGATGATGAAAGCATCATGATATGTATTGCAATGGGCTATCCCGATGACAGCTTCGCGGCTAATGATGTGCGCTCAACGCGTGCCGACAACCAAGATTTTGTGCGTTACGTAGGATTTGAATAAACTATAGGGGTTGTTCAGTCAGGCCGCGAGCACTGCGCGCATCATCAATACCACCCATGTTAAACACATGGGTGTACCCCGCTTCTTGCAATGCCGTCATCGCCTTACCCGCTCGGCCACCACTGCGACAATACAGGCGAATCTCGGTACTCTTATCGGGAAACAACGCGTCGGCCTTTGCAACAATCTCGTCATAGGAAATGCGCACATCGCCATCAATGCGGTCAATCATATGCTCGGCTGAGCTGCGCACATCAATCCACACCGCATCGGCTTGCGCGCCCAAGCAAAAGCCCAGAGCAACGAATACTAAAAAAAACCTTCTGCATTGTTTGGCAAGCATGGTAATCACCTCATTATTTACAGCGTTAATTATTTAGCGCGTAAGAATAGCCCGCTCCGACTTATTGGCCTTCTGTTAAGTTAACAGAGCATTTACCTGAATCAATTAATACCGTTGCTGTATTGAAGCAAAAAAAAACGGCGCCTAAAACAGACGCCGCAAGGAAATCAGACCTGGAGGACTGAAATTTCGTGTCGGAGATACACAACCTTAAAATATCAAGCAGCAATGAGCGGGTCAATACGTATCATTACTTAAGGCAAACCCATTTTCCGCATTAAAAACAAACGGTTAGCATGTTTTTTGCTCGATAATAGACTGCTTGCCAATGTTTTCTCTGTTGACAACAGGCCACATGTCGACGCAGGCAGTAAAAGCCGGTCCAAATTAAACGATAACGGTCACTGCCCCGCTTTAAACGAGCCTTGTCACCCATCAGCACACCGAGCTCAACCAGTAAAATGCACAAAAGTGGCTGCTTTGGGCAAGTATTCAGCAGCTAACAAAAAGTTATATATACTATAAAAATCAACTATCTATAACCGCGCTCAAACACCGAAGTCACTTAATGCTAAAACCCGATACCGAAGGCACCCTCACCGCTCGACAAAAAGCGCTAGATATCAACCTAGACCCGAGTTGTTACGGCACTATTGTCGAAATCGGCGCCGGCCAAGAAGTGGCCGGGCAATTTTTTCGCGCAGGTGCCGCCGCGGGCACTGTAGCCAAAACCATGTCGGCCTACGACATGGAGTTTAGCGATCAGATATATGGCAAGGTGGGCCGCTATGTTAGTCGTGACCGTTTAGACCAAATGCTTGCGCATGAATATGCCCTGCTATGCAGCAGACTCAGCGAATCACGCGGCGAGTCCAGTACTTTTTTTACCTATGCAGCAACTGTAGCGGCCAAAAGTTATGACCAAGATAATTTCTGCCATGCTCACGCGGGCATCCGCTTTCAGCGCGAAGCCAACAGTGATTACAGCAACATCATTATTCATGCTCGCATGCACGACGGCGGCAGCGAAAAGCAAGCACAAGCGTTAGGTATTTTAGGCGTTAATATGATTCATGGGGCATTTCGCCTCAATCATAGTCCGCGTGAATTCATCGAGCATTTGCTCGATGATTTGAGCTCGGAACGCATTGAAGTCGATTTTATTGAATTTAACGGCGAAGCTTTTCCGGACGTGGAAAACCGCTTAATGAATTTACAACTCATTAGAAGCTGGTGCACTCGCGCAGTAGTATTCGATGCAAAAGGCCACTCTCAAGTACCAGCTAACATATTGCGCAAAAGCCCCATCATGGTTATTCGCGGTTCGTTCATGCCGCCAACTAAAGTACATGCTGACATGTTTGAGGCGGGGCGGAGTGCTTTTGGCACGCTCAAGTCGATTGATGAAAAAAACATTATCAGTTTGGCTGAAATCACCATGGCGGAACTTGATAAAGACACCACGACCGCAGACGCTGATTTTTTGGCGCGTGTTGATCTATTAAACTCGCAGGGACACAGCGTATTAATTTCAGATTACTTTCGATTTTTTAGTTTACGCCACTGGTTACGTAACTATACCCATGAGCCCCTTGCCATTACTTTGAGCGTACTCGATTTTGATCACTTGTTTGACCCAGCTTATTATCAGGGGCTTGAAGGCGGCATTCTCGAGGCTATGGGTAAGCTGTTTCCTGATAATACCCATGTATTTGTATACCCAACAAAAATTGACGGTGATCTCGTAACACTCAACAACGTGCGGGTAGAGCCCTCGCAAAAGTTCTTATTGAAATATCTAGTTGATAATGAGTTGTTGCTCGATTGCGCTGTTAAAAACGAAGACAACTTACACATCTCGGCAGCTACCACTTATCAAATGATTGCTAAAGAACAACCCGGCTGGGAGGTCAATGTTGATGGCGACATTGCAGCACTCATCAAACAGAGAAAGTTCTTTAAAGCGACAGCGCCCTAAACTGCGCCAACACAGTCTATAGCGCATTAGCCTGTAAGAGAAAATCAGTTAGGCAAGTCTTTCATTGCCATCATCAAGAACCCAGAAAAAGCAGCATTTGAAGGCGACAAACTGCTGTCGACCTGCTGTTTAGCTGTGTTGATCAAATCACGATAGCCCAAATAAAAGGCCCAAGTTGGCAGAGGTTTATACTCCAACTGATCGACGTCGAAATTTTTTATCACGCCCTTAGCTGTAGTGGGCTTTACAAAAACTTCGGTAGTTGGGGCGTAGTAAGCCGGAATAACACTAACCAGGCTCCACTTGGCAATTTTTTCAGTTTGCAATAAGTCAACTAACCCTTCAAAACCTGCTTGTTGTTTGCCGTGTAATAACCGCTTTAGTGCATTAGCCAAAAAGTGCTTTTCGTTCATATCGAGCCTTTGCACGAAGTCGCGAAACTTGGGTTTTTCGAACATCGACACCATAGATGAGCGACTTACCAGTTTAATCATGTCTTCCGCTATTTTTTCCGCATCGTTAAAGCGTCGTTTAGCAAAGCTTTGATGAGCAAATTCAATCAATTTATCCATATTATGTTTTTTACGAACGGCCGCCATTTGAGGAGAGCTAAATCCACCCGGGTATTGAGCAAGAAACATGGCCTCGGCTATTTTTAATTTTTGCAGGTTCATAAAATTTAGGCCAGTGTAAATGGGCTGTGCATCTTAACGACTAGCTACCAGTATTTCGAGGGGCCAATGGACTTAAGATCATTATTTTAGTGGCATTGTCATGCCCGCAGTCAAACGGTAGACTCACTGACATACCATTGCAAAAATCCCCGTTCATTCTGGAAATGACTATTATGCACTACCTTCACACAATGATCCGCGTTGGCGATTTAGACGCGGCGCTAGACTTTTTTTGCCACAAATTCGGCCTGATTGAGGTCAATCGCTACGATAATGAAGCGGCCCGCTTTTCGCTAATTTTTTTAGCAGCCCCAGGAGACGTTGAGCGCGCAGCCGAACAACAGGCACCATTGGTGGAACTGACACATAACTGGGACGAAACCCAGTACGAAGGCGGGCGCAATTTTGGCCACCTAGCCTATGCTGTCGACGATATATATGCGATCTGCCAGCAATTACTCGACAAGGGTGTCATTATCAATCGTCCACCGCGCGATGGCCACATGGCTTTTATTCGCTCTCCTGATGGTATCTCAATTGAGCTACTGCAAAAAGGCGAGCGCCTCCCTGCCCAAGAGCCGTGGGCATCGATGGCAAACACCGGCTCTTGGTAAGCGGGAACTTCTGTGAGCCTTGATGCTCTGAGTCATTCAATCTTAACAACCATAAGCGCCAGTCAAACTATGCCTAGCACATCATTCAATCGTTTCTCTAACCGATGCACGTCAATCTTGTCGCTTACCTTACCGGCGCTCATCACCCTGCTAGTTTCACTTTCTGGCGCGGGACAGATCACCGCCGCTGAAGTGAGGCCACTGGCTCCCGCAGGCAATCAGGAGGTGATAACGACCACCACATCCGCTAAGGCTACCTTCGCTGGCGGCTGCTTTTGGTGTATGGAGGCTGTGTATCAAAAACTGGAGGGCGTTAGCGATGTCGTTTCAGGATTTACCGGCGGCACCAGCACTAATCCCACCTACAAAGGAGACCATAGCGGACACTACGAAGCTATAGAAGTGACTTACGATCCGAGCATTATCAGCTACACACAGCTGCTCGAAAAATTCTGGGTCAATGTCGATCCGTTTGATGCCGGCGGACAATTTTGTGATAGAGGCCCAAGCTATTTAAGTGCTATTTTTGTTGCCAATGATGAACAAAAAATCGCTGCTGAGCAAAGTCGCGCCGCTATTACTGAAAGCTTTGCCAACTCATCTCAAAATCAAACCGCAGCAGCGACTGCAAAAATAGTCACGCCTGTGCTGGCTGCCTCTGCCTTTTATCCGGTGGAAGAATACCATCAAGATTATTTTTTAAAAAAACCGCTACGTTACAAATTTTATCGTTCACGATGTGGGCGCGACGCACGACTGACCGAGCTCTGGGGCGATCGCTAAGCAACATTTCGGTTGAATCCAGTACCAATGGTTTCATCAGCAGCTTCGATACTATAGCTAGCCCTTTTAAAAGATTACGTCAACAAACCTAAGTAAAACTACGCAGTTGTGTCCGCAAATAAAAACTAAAAAAAACGGGACCAGCGCTACTCAAGAAATCCCATAAAGCGCACCAGAAATGCGCGCAGAAGAAGTCACATCTACTTTAAAAATTCACCCTACTTAACCCGCAGGGCAACTAACGCATTAGGATTCCCAGTCACCACCTAGAGCTAGGTATAGGTCGATGCGTTGCTGTAATTGTAAACGCTGAATCGTCGCCAACGAGCTGTTAGCTGCATTGACACGACGCTGAATCGTTAAAGTATCTAATAGCTCGGCCTCTCCCTCTTTGTAACGCAACTGACTAATGCGAAAGGCTTCGGCTGATTCGGTAGCCACTTCTGCTAGTTCAACGTTTCGATTTGCCAAAACGGTTCCTTGATCAAGAGCAGATTCAACCTCAGAAAAAGCGGTTTGAGCCGTAGCACCATAGGCCGCCAAGGCCTGCTCTTGTTCAGCCGTCGCCACTTTTACCTCTTGCTTACGAGCCCCACCATCAAAAATGGGGACCAGCAAACTAGTGCCGGCCTGCCAAGCTAAATTGGCCGGATCCAGCAAGCTAGACAACGCATCAGATGAACCGCCAAAAGAACCCGTCAAGCCCAGCGATGGCAACCTTGCCGCTTTAGCTTGTTCGGTGTTATTAAAGGCAGCGGCCACTCGACGATCGGCGGCCACTACATCAGGGCGACGCTCCAGCAACTCTGAAGGCAAACCCACTGGCGGAGCAGCCGGCAATGCAGGCAGGGTTTCAGGTAGCTCAGTTTCAGCACTGGGATAGCGGCCTAACAAAATTTCTAGCGCTCTAACCGAGTCGCGGTAAGACCCCTCTATTGTAATTAACGATTCACGCGCTGAAGCAAGATCCGACTTACTCAACGCTACGTCTTGTGCGTCTCCCATGCCATTGTCATAACGGACCTGAACAATACGCAGTGTTTCGGTTAGTATCGAAACGCTATCTTTGGCAACAGCTGCCTGAAGCTTTGCCTCAATTGAAGTGATATAGGCGCTCGTTGTTGCCGCAGCCAATGAGTCTTGCGCGTACTGATAGTCGGCCTGCACCGCACGAAATGATTCTGTTGCACTGCGCTCTCCAGCACTCAAACGGCCCCATAAATCTGCCTCCCACGACACCTGCAAGCCCACCGATTGGCCTGATGCGCTTGCAACGTCCGAACTCGGGCTACCCGAGCGCTGATCGCCGGCCACAAAATTAGCCGTAGGTGACAAAGCAGCGCCAGCCTGTGCAGCCAAGGCCTGCGCCCGATTAACATTGGCTGCTGCTGCAGCCAAATTTTTATTATTTGCCTGCGCCTCCAACACTAACGCCTTTAATGTATCGTCATGAAACTCATCCACCCAGCCCACGGGTATCGCTGCTGCCTGCGCTGCCGCCTCGCCAAAAGCTTCAGGCACATCGTTGATTTGCTGTGCAACAGCCTCGGCAACCTCGCTCTCTACTTGCTGCCCCGTGGTACCACAACCACTTAACATCGCTAACACTGCCAGACTACTCGCAGTAAAAACATTGCGCACAATAGATCTATCAAGCTTCATGCTGAACTTCCTCAGAACCAATGTTAAAAAATATAGCGTATAAAACTGGCACAATAACCAGCGTTAATAGCGTAGCGAAGGTCAAACCAAACACCAATACAATAGACATCGACTTAAAAAACGCGTCAAAGAATAATGGCATGACACCTAACACCGTGGTTATAGCGCCCATCATGACCGGCCTTACGCGACTGACTGATGCATCTAACAAGGCATCGTAACGCGGCTTGCCAGAAGCTATATCGGCATCGATTTGGTCGACTAAAACGATGGCATTTTTAATCAGCAGGCCAGATAGCGAGAGCAAGCCGAGAATCGCCATAAATTCCATTGGCACATCCATAATGAGCAAACCAGCCACTACACCTATCAGTGCTAATGGCACTACCAACCAAATAATCACCGGTTGCCGAACACTGCCAAATAAAATAAACACCACCAACACCATCGCTAACAAACCAAATGGCAAGGTAGAGGCTAATTGCTCATTAGATTCTTTGGAATCACCGTATTCGCCATCCCAGGTAAGTGAGTAGCCGTCGGGCCGCTCAATCGCTTCAATAGCGGGCATGAGTCGAGTCAATAAATTTGACGCCAGCTCGCCTGGCTTAGGATCCGACTGCGCCTTTATACTCCAAATACGATCTTCTCGCTTTAGCAAACCATCGCGCCAGATCGTTCTAAAGCCGTCGGTCACCTGCGCTATAGGAACCGTTTTCCCGGTAATAGAACTTAAAATTTGCACATTCTCTATATCGCTAATATCTTGCCGCTCATTGGCCGGCGCGCGACTAATGATAGGCAGCAAGTCGTTACCTTCGCGGTAAACACCCACGTTAGTGCCGGTAAAGTTGTAGGTGAGCGAAGCGGCCAAATCTTCGCGCGAAATGCCGGCTCGTAAACCTTTGTTGTCTGAATACAACGGCTCAATAACGGCCACCCGCTGGCGCCAACTGTCTTGAATCGACAACGCGCCACCGTCAGCGATCATAATAGCCTTTGCCTGATTGGCTAAATCACGCAGCACATCTGGATCAGGCCCAGAAAAGTTAGCCTCGATTTTAGATCCACCACCAGGGCCGGTTACAAATCGCCAGACCTTGGCCTGAGCATTTACGAAGTTTTCATCGATATGCTCTTGAATCGTAGGCATCAGATCATCGATAAGGTTGTAGTCGTCCACTCGCGCCAGCAACTGCCCATACGATGAGTTGTTAGATTCAGGGCTGTACACCAGCATGTAACGAAGGCCACCTGCCCCTACCGAAGTCTGCACGGT
Source organism: uncultured Pseudomonadales bacterium (assembly GCA_905478995.1). GTDB lineage: Bacteria > Pseudomonadota > Gammaproteobacteria > Pseudomonadales > UBA7434 > UBA7434. The sequence continues at coordinate 31,338 of CAJQKT010000014.1, forward strand.
GTTAACGCCCGGCAGCGACCTCACAAAATCTTCTACCTGACGAACATCTTGCTCAGTGCGTGCGATATCGGTTCCTTGCGGTAACCAATAATCGATAACAATCTGAGGTGTCGTTGAGGCGGGGAAAAAACCTGACTTCACGAACTGAAAACCCCAAAGAGAAACAGCAAGCATAGCCACGCTCACAGCAACAACCAAAATGCGCAGGCTCAACGCTTTACGCATTAGACTTTTGTATGCGCCTAACATCTTGCTTTCTGACTTTGGTGCTTGCGGCTCTGCCGTCGATCCTTGCGCATCAGCGTCGAACAACAAGTAGCAGAACATGGGCGTTAACGTTACCGCAAATATCCAGCTAAACATCAGAGAAATAAGAACCACCCAAAACAGGTCGCCGGTAAATTCGGCGGTATTGCCGGGCGCAAAACCAATGGGACCAAAGGCGATAATACCCACCAAGGTGCCACCTAAAAGTGGCCATTTGGTACCATCGACAATTTCTTTGACGATCTCCATTTTCTTACGGCCGCTTTGTATACCTACTAAGATACCCTCGGTCACCACTATCGCATTGTCGACCATCATCCCTAACGCGATGATGAGTGCGCCGAGTGAAATGCGATGCATAGGAATACCTCCTATATCCATCGTGGCTAGCGTTGCGCCAATGGTGAGCAATAAAATTGCGCCGATAATTAGCGCTGATTGCAAACCCATAAAAAGGAACAGCGTGACAATGACAATAACCAATGCGGCAATAACATTGGCAACAAAGTTTTTCACTGAGGCATCGACAATATCGCCCTGATGATAATACTGCTGAACCTCAATGCCCAAGGGCCGACGGCTCTCGCTCTCTGCCAACTTGGCGTCAATTTCTTTGCCAATTTTTACGATGTTCCCGCCCGATATTCCGGCCACACCCAAACCCATGGCCGGTTCATTGTTGTAGCGATAAATACTATCAGGCGGTGTTTTATAGCCACGCCACACATGTGCAACATCTTTTAAATAAACTAAACGACCCTCTTTAGAGGTAGTGACCAGTAAGTTTTCAATCGACTCAACTGAGTCGATTGCACCCGACGGATCAATAACAATGCGCTTCTCGCCAATAACCACATCGCCTGCAGCCACTACTGCATTTTGCTGACCCAGTATGTCGTATAAATTGGCAATCGATACACCGAGTGCGGCTGCACTAGCGCGCGATATCTCAACAAAAATAGCTTCTTTTAAATCGCCAATGTAGGAAACCTTAGAAACGCCATCGACTTGCAGTAAATCGCTGCGTAAATCTTTTGTGTACTCACGCAACTCGGCAGGCGTGTAGCCCGGCCCGGTGATAAAATAATAGATGCCATAAACATCACCAAACTCATCGTAAACGATTGGCTCGCTAGCACCCGGCGGCAAACTACGCGTTACGTCTTTAACTTTGTTTCTAAGCTTGGTCCAAATTAATTGCAGATCAGCTTTCGACTTCGAAAACTCATATTTTATTTCAACCTGAATTTCCGACTTACCAGCAGAAGACGTAGACTCTAACGACTCAACTTCTTGCATTTGCTGCAAGGCACGTTCAATCGGTTCGGTGACCTCTTCAGCCACCTCAAATGGACTCGCCCCCGGATAAAACGTAATGACCGGTGCAACACGAATAGTAAATTCAGGATCTTCAAAGCGCGGCATATTCTCATACGCCGACCAGCCACCGCCGATTGTTAATAAAATAACAATAACGCTCAGCACACGATTTTTTATAGTAAATTCAGCAATATTCATAATTGGGTAACTTTGAGGCTAGCAACTAATTGGATTGAACAAAGGCTTTTGGCAACATACAAACTCACCAACGCATGGTCGAACTATTTTTGTGACTCCCACGCGCGAACCTTCATGCCCTCTGCAAGATAATCAGCTCCGGCTATAACAATTGTATCGCCGGTATTTAAACCGTCGGTTACAAAAAGATATTCACCAATACCCTCTTCGACTTCAACCACACGCTGAGAAACGGTCATTGCTTGGGGCTCAACTATCCACACAATTTTCTCATCGGCATTACTAACAAAGGCGCTCAAGGGCACATCTACGCGGGTTTTAGGAACCGCACCCTCTTGGTCGTCACGCCCCACCGCAACCTCAACGGTAGCGCTCATGCCCGGCAAGATGATGCGATCGGCAGGCGGTACAAAAGTTAGCGTGATGGCATAGGTTTGCGATGTAGCATCGGCGATTAAGCCGGCCTCCTTAAATTTTGCTGGAAACCTCTGATCGGGAAAAGCTTCTAAAACGACAAAGTTATCTTTGTTTCTATCTTTTACCTGCGAAATAATGCGGGCAGGCAAATTAAACTCCACATCCATTTCTGTGCCATCGATTAACGTAGCAATTAACTCACCTGCCTGCACACGTTGCAGCGCCTGAACTGGGATTTTTGCAATCGCGCCCGAAAACGGCGCAACAATAATGCTATCTTGCACCGCTTTTTGTGCCGACTCGAGAGCTGCCAAAGCGACATCGCGTGCTGACTTACGCTGAGCAACCACGTTGCGTGCAATCGCGTCTTCTTTTAACAAGCGCTCACCGGTTTGGTAGTCCTCTTCAGCAACGTCATACTTAGCCTTAGCAGAGGCCAGCGAACTGTCGAGATCTTGCGCGTCCAACTTAGCAAGCACATCGCCCTGCTGCACCATTTGCGCTTCCTTAATGTTAAGTTCAGCAATTTTTCCGCCTACCTGAAAACTCAAATCAGACGACCGACTGGCATCAAGGGTGGCTGGATAGCGATTGACTTTTTGACTAGCTGTATGGTCGATGGTTAACAGCTTAACCGGCCTAACAGCAGGCTCCTTAGCCACTTCATCGGGCTTACTACAAGCCGCCAAGAAGGCGCAAAAGCTCACCAATGCAGCCCCGATTAAATAAGAACGAACTAGAGAGTAACCAGACAATTGCTGACGTGCGTCGGACATATTCATTAACCCCATGGCATAATTTTTAATGGTGCTTGCAAAGAACTATCGCTAGCTTGAGCCCATAGCAGGCGAACTCCATGCAAAATACATAACTACTGAATTGAAAAAGACCACTTTGCAGTGGTATCGACCGACCTTTACTGCTTATTATTTACTCAGTCGCCAGATTGATTCAGCCAAATGAGCAGATTTTGAACCTTAATATAATTGGCATGGCAGTCTAACCTAACGCGCTTCGTTTGTCTGGTCAGCTCAACTGGCAACTGGCAACTGGCAACTGGCAACTGGC
>CAJQKT010000015.1 GCA_905478995.1 uncultured Pseudomonadales bacterium
GTTGACGGATTTCATGGTTTATTTCGACGACACGAAAGAGGTTTTAGGATCGTGGTTATCTTAGTGGTGCTTATTGATCTAGATCAATAAGCAAAAGAGTTAACAATCATTTGGCGTGCAGGCGTGCTTGATTGCTCTGGCTGTTAGATGGGCGTAATGCGCTTGTCGAGAGTGTTATTCGGTGTTTTTAGAATGCGCGCTATTTTGGCGCTGCAATGTCATGACTAATGCTTTAATTGGGCCAATAGCTACATTTGTCTGCCCCGTTTCACCGAGTAGATAGAGCTGGGCGTAATACCAGCATTGCACCGCGTAGTCTTCAAGTGTTCGCAGCGTATGGTTGCGCCGTAAAAAAGCTAACCAATGGGGCAGCACGCCTAGTTGATTCTCATAATTTGGCAAAGCATCGCCGCCTGATAGCAAATGTGCTGGGCCATCGGTGACAACACATAGAGGGCGCGCCAAGCCAATGATGTCGGCAGCGCCAGCATCAAGGGCCTGCTCCATTGCTGCGCGATGCCTAAAGCCGCCCGTTACCATTAATGGGATATCAAGTTGTTCACGCATCGCCTTGGCAAAGTCAACAAAATAAGCTTCGCGAGCGAGTGTAGACGGTGCGACGTAGGACTGTTGTTCAGGCGTTTCTAGACCCTGACCACCGAGTAATTTGGGTTGTTCGTAGGTTCCGCCTGACACTTCAATTAAATCGACACTGGCATGTTGCAGCCAGTGAGCTACTTGTAAACTTTCGTCAAAACTGAAGCCGCCCCGCTGAAAATCAGCACTGTTTAGCTTGACACAAATCGGGTAACTGGGCCCAACGGCAACACGTATTTTTTTTACAATCTGTAATAAAAAGCGGGCTCTATTTTCTAGCGAACCGCCGTAATGATCATCCCTATGATTTGAGCGCGGACTCAAAAATTGTGAAACCAAATAACCATGAGCGGCATGAATTTGAACGCCGGTGAAGCCGGCTTCTTTTACTGCAAGAGCGGCTGTAGCGAAACCGTTAGTAAGGTTTTCAATTTCATCAGTCTGCAATGCTACCGGTTGGCCAAATTGACCTCCCGGCATATTTAAGGGTATGGCCGATGGCGCACGCGGATGCGGGTTGACGTTTTTCATTGTCTGCCGACCGGCATGACTGATTTGCGCCCAAAACTGCGTGTTATTTTGGGTGGCGGCTTGCGCCCATTGGGCGAGCGCCTTTTGCATTGCCGCGGAAGGGGGTGCGTCAATAATCACGTTGCCGGGGCGCTCTAAATGGTCGCGGTCTATTTGTATGTTGCCGCTTATTAGTAGCCCCGCACCGCCTTTAGCCCAAATGCTATATAACCGAATCAACTCAGGTGTTGGCAGGCCGGCTGCTGTAGCCATGCCTTCGGTCATGGCGGCTTTTGCCAGTCTATTTTTAATACTGCTACCGCAAGGTAATAATATTGCGCTGTTGAGGGCGGGCATAGGAAACCTTGTTAGCTAATTTTTTTCGTAACTCATTGCTAGCGCCTCGTAGCGCTGACGATTCAGGCCTCGATCAGAATAGCCTGCTCGGCTAGCTGAACGAAAATGAACTTGCTGCGCTATTGAGTCGATATAAAATTCTACGTCGTCATGATATTTCATCAATGGCGTGGTAAACACCGCATAAATATAATCCGATGTATCGGTAATTATTTCGGCACCCCCATACTGTTTTATTGCCGCTTTAATGGCTTTGTGCGTTGCCTCGGCGCTTTCTTTCATTGCCAAAGGGAGCACTCTTTTTTGTTCATCGGCTGTTTGGCTGGATACTGAGTTAGGCCTGCTACCTAGCTCCATTAGTTTTCCGCTGACTACGCCAAGCTCAGGAGCGCGGCTATTTTGGAAATAGATGGCGCTAACAGCGACGGCAATGAGCATTAGGATAGCAAGCAATATTTTGGCCACGAGAAACTCCAAGTTTATAGAAGGTTAAAAGATGGGGGGTGGGCTGCCTTAAACTGTCAGCACTTAAACAATTAATGCATTACTCTAGCTATGGCATTCTAAACCTTGCGTCGTTTTTTTGCAGTACAAAACTAAGCTATTTCAGATATTCATGGTATTTACTCAATAGTGTCCGGTCTATCTTTACGGGCCGCTGATTTTCAACGGATGCGGCATAGCTTAAATGCTTGGCGCTGTGTTAAATTAGTAACGCACTGTCTGTTGCTTGTGGAGTCGTAAATGAGTTTTTATGAAGAGCATATTTTGCCGCATGTCATTAATTGCGCTTGTGGCATGAAGACCGTAGCGAAGCAGCGCGAAAAAATAGTGCCGCAGGCGCGCGGTCAAGTATTAGAAGTAGGAATGGGCTCGGGCTTGAACCTACCTTTTTATCATACCGATGCCGTAGACTTTGTGTGGGGGCTAGAACCTTCAAGCGGTATGCGCGCAAAAGCGCAGGCCAACATCGACGCGGCTAGCGTTGCGGTTCGCTGGCTGGATTTACCCGGCGAGCACATTCCACTTGAAGATAATTCTGTCGATACCGTTTTGCTTACTTATACCTTATGTACTATCCCAGATTGGTTTGCCGCACTCAAACAAATGCAGCGCGTGCTTAAACCCCAGGGTAAATTACTTTTTTGTGAGCATGGCGTTGCTCCCGATGAAAATACGCGGCGCTGGCAGCGGCGCATAGGGCCGCTTTGGAAAAAAATTGGCGGTGGTTGTCATCTCGACCGAGATATTCCACTGCTTCTTCAAGAAGCCGGATTTGAAATAGAAAAAATGGAAGCCGCTTATATTAAAGGGCCAAAATTCACTGCTTATAATTATTGGGGTGTGGCTGCCTAGTGGGCAGCAGTAAAAAAATTAATCGCGCTGACTAATCTGGTTCGCGTGGCACGTAACCTTCCGCTTGCTCGAACGCCTCTCCAGACAAGAATTTATTCATTTCCGCCTGTAAAAATGCTCGCGACTCTGCATCTCGCATATTCAAATGTTTTTCGTTAATAAGCATGGTTTGGTGTTGCTGCCATTCTTCCCAGGCTTTTTTTGAAACTGTATCAAAAAGCTCTTGACCTTTTGGCCCAGGGTAGGGAGGACGGTCAAGACCTTCTAGATCGGTTTGGTATTTGCGGCAAAAGATGATGCGTGTCATAGGTTTCTCATTGCGGAGGTTTACTGGTTGCTCTTGGTGAGCATTTTTTCTATGAGTTAAGGCGCGGTACTTTTTTCATTGGCATATTGTTGCAGCAGTTTTTTTATCGGCGCGGCAATACCGATGTTGGGCGGCATAGAGATGTTATACCAGAGTTGATTCGCACCATCCATGGTGCCAGTAAATCGGCTTAGTTTGCAATGTACCGGTGTAATATCAAAATGGTAGTGGCTAAACGTATGCCGGAGCATGGGCCAAGTAGAATGCATATCTAATTGCATGGCGGCATCAATTTCTAGCTCATCAGGCAAACTCCATAATCCACCCCACACGCCAGTAGGTGGTTTTTTAAAGAGTAAAATTTCGCCATCAGAGTTTTCTATAAGCAATAATTTGGCAGATTTTTCAGGCAGTACTTTTTTAGGCTTTTTGCCAGGCAGTTCATGCATAGTTTGTTCAGCACAAGCTATGCATGTTTTCATTACGGGGCAATCATTGCATCGCGGCTTGCTGCGCGTACAGATTGTGGCGCCTAAATCCATAATGGCTTGGGTGTAGTCTCTATTTCTCTGCGTCGGGGTATGTTGCTCGGCGATTTGCCATAACTGTTTGGCTACCGACGACTTGCCTGGCCAGCCATCAATATTATTATGGCGCGCCAATACGCGTTTAACATTACCATCGAGGATAGCGCAGGGGCTGTTAAAGGCAATGGCGCAAATTGCGCCCGCCGTAGAGCGACCTATGCCAGGTAGGCTTTGCAATAAGTCAATATCATTGGGGAACTGACTAGAAAATTCATCTCGAATACGCAGGGCCGTGGCGTGTAAATTACGTGCTCGCGAGTAATAACCTAGACCGCTCCAATGATGCATAACTTCATCCGTGCTAGCAGCGGCCAGCGCGTCAACGTTTGCAAAACGGTGCATGAAGCGTAGATAGTAGGGCGTGACTGTATTGACCTGAGTTTGCTGCAGCATGATCTCAGAGACCCAAACTCGATAGGCATTGATAGATTGCTGCCAAGGCAAGTCTTTGCGTCCATGCAAGTCATACCATTGGAGAAGTTTTGACGAGAAATTGTGAGTGTCTTTTTTTTTCACGGATAATCTTTTTTGTCAGTGTGAAGGCTTGAGTTGTGCAGCTACGCAGGCTGCATTACGTGTTCATTTAAAAAATGCTCAATCATCTTTTTAAGGTGGCGGTTGTCAACGTGCCCATTGGAATAAACGGCCAGCGAAGATCATTTTGGATACCCAATGTTACATGGCCGGCTGGCTTTACTTGCGTGGCTAGCACTAGCTGCAAGGGTCCAATAAGTACGCTAATAGTCGATTTGGCGATTCGTAGCAGCGCCAAAATAAGGCTAATAATCATTAAAGGATGCCTAAACTTAAGTGTAAAACTCAATAATGTGTCCTTTTTAACCCGCTATTTTTGCGCTGGGGTAGGTCCCTTTACCAGATATCGCTGAGAGGTTCGACGTGCGATTTTGTCCGTTGATGTAACAGTTTACCTTTCTCGGCTTGCTACAGCCTAAAAATCGCTTTAAATTTTTTGTAAAAAGCTCCTTTGCTGTATAATTTACGCCCTCTTGGCGGCGTGGGCTCTATGTCGCCACTTCACAGTTGTCGAGTCTGCAATGGCTCGACTTACCATTCAAAGCAGGGTAATGCATGTACAAGCTGGTTCTTCTTCGTCATGGCGAAAGCGTCTGGAATAAAGCCAACCGATTTACCGGTTGGTATGATGTCGATCTTAATGAAACTGGCGTGCAGCAAGCTAAGATGGCCGGGCAACTGCTGCGTGAACAGAATTTTGATTTTGATATGACGTATACCTCGGTGCTCGTGCGGGCGGTGCGAACGCACTGGCTCGCACTCGAGGAGATGGGCTTACTACATGCGCCGGTTGAGCGTAATTGGCGACTTAATGAGCGCCATTATGGGGCTTTGACTGGGTTGAACAAGGCCGAAACTGCCGCTGCGCATGGCGACGAGCAGGTTAAAATTTGGCGCCGAAGTTTCGCCACGCCACCGCCACCGGTGGACCTCAGTAGTGAGTATTTTCCTGGCAATGACGCTCGCTACCACGGCATCGATCGGGCAATTTTGCCACGCGGTGAGAGCCTAGCGCTGACTATCGACCGTGTGATGCCTTATTGGCACGATACTATTCGGCCGACCATCTTATCGGGCAAAAAAGTCTTGATTGTGGCCCATGGCAATAGCCTACGCGCGTTGGTCAAGTATCTAGATGGCATCACCGATGACAATATTGTGAGCCTCAACATTCCCACTGGCGTGCCGTTAGTATATGAACTCGATGCCGATCTTAAGCCAATAGGCAGCACGTATTTGGGTGACCCCGATACGATTAAGGCAATGGTTGATGCAGTGGCGAAGCAAGGTGCGGCGCAGGTTTGATGGCTAAAGAGGCTTTTGTGTCCAAATAAGCCGTGATGCTCAAAAAGGCTTCAGCTTTTGTGCAAATGGTAATCGTCACAGATGTCGGTAGCAGCTGCTTCTCTTATACTAGTGTTAATCACTAGTGGATAGCGCATCAGGCGCTACTTGGCTTCGGCTCAATCGCGTGATATCGATCCCTCAAACGATCGGTTATTATTCAATTTTATAGGTAATCTACAGCAACTATGTCTGAATCTCAGCGCACTGCCAGCGTCTCCCGCGATACGCTCGAAACACAAATTTCCGTTGAAATTAATCTCGATGGCACCGGTGCCGTCGAGTTTGCTACCGGCATTCCTTTTTTAGAGCATATGCTCGATCAGATAGGCCGTCATGGCCTGATCGATATGCAAATCAAAGCCGCTGGTGATTTACACATTGATGACCATCACACGGTTGAAGACGTGGGCATTACCTTAGGCCAAGCTTTTACTAAAGCCCTGGGCGATAAAAAAGGTATTCGTCGATATGGCCATGCCTATGTGCCGCTGGATGAAGCGTTGTCACGCGTGGTGCTCGATATTTCAGGCCGGCCAGGGTTGACGTTTAATGTGCCTTTTACACGCTCATCGGTGGGCGGTTTTGATGTTGATTTATTTCACGAGTTCTTTCAGGGCTTTACTAATCATGCCTTGGTTACGTTACACGTTGACTGCTTGCGCGGAGAAAACTCGCACCATCAAATCGAAACCGTGTTTAAGGCATTTGGTCGAGCATTGAGAATGGCACTCGAGCCAGATCCACGAATGCTTGGTGTTATGCCATCGACTAAGGGCACGTTGTAGGTTCCACGCTGCCTCTTAAAAGGCATGCTATTTTTAATACACTCTGCTCGGCACGTCTTTATATGAGCTGCGCTAAGCCAAAAACTTGAGGTGCTTGCCTCACTGAGGCTACTGCGTTAGCGGTACTATGAGTCGCCGCTTACATATTACGTTAGTTTTTCCGGAAGTTTCACATGACCACAGCCGTTGATGTCGCGGTAATTGACTATGGTATGGGTAATTTGCACTCGGTGGCAAAGGCTCTGCAGCGGGTTGCGCCCAAAGCAAATGTTTGGGTCGGCGATGACCCCGCTATCATTCGTCGTGCGACTCGCGTTGTCTACCCGGGCGTAGGCGCTATCCGTGATTGTATGGGTGAGGTGCGGCGCAGGGGCCTTGATGAGGTGATAGTTGAAGTGGCACGGAGTAAACCCTTACTAGGTATCTGCGTAGGTATGCAGGGCTTAATGCATCACTCTAGCGAGAATAACGGTATCGATTGCCTTGATGTGTTTCCCGATGAGGTGGTTTTTTTTGGTGATGCATTTGCCAAGGACGCTTGCCTTAGTAGTGCGCAACAGCGGTTGAAAGTGCCTCACATGGGCTGGAATACGGTGCAACAGTGCCATCCACATCCATTGTGGAAGGGCATCAAAAATAACGCTCGTTTTTATTTTGTGCACAGTTATTTTGTTGGCGCTAAAAGCTGTTTGTCTACAGTGGGAATAACGCAGTATGGCCTAGATATAGCAGCTGCAATAGCGCGAGATAATATTTTTGCGGTGCAGTTTCATCCAGAAAAAAGCCATCGTGATGGCCTACAACTTCTTGATAATTTTATGCAGTGGGACGGAAACTATTCATGCTGATTATTCCAGCGATTGATTTAAAAGACGGGCAATGCGTGCGCCTCAAGCAGGGTGTTATGGAAGATTCTACGGTATTTTCTGATGACCCTGTAGCAATGGCTGAGCGCTGGGTGGCGGCTGGCGCTCGACGTTTGCATTTGGTTGATCTGAATGGTGCGTTTGATGGAGTGCCTGTTAATGATGCTGCGGTAAAAGCTATTGCGGCGGCTTATCCCGATTTACCGATACAGATAGGCGGCGGCATTCGCTCACTTAAAACGATTGAAACTTATTTGTTAGCCGGTGTTAATTATTTAATTATTGGCACCCAGGCGGTTAAGCAGCCGGAGTTTGTTAGCGAGGCTTGTAAGGCTTTTCCCGGTCATATTATTGTCGGACTCGATGCTAAGGCCGGGCTTGTGGCGACCGATGGATGGGCCGAGGTTTCAACGGTGCAGGCAACTGATTTGGCAAAACAATTCGAACAGGCCGGGGTGTCGGCTATTGTCTATACCGATATCAGTCGTGATGGAATGATGCAGGGCGTTAATGTCGAGGCGACAGTGGCTATGGCTGAGGCATCGAGTATTCCGGTGATCGCTTCAGGCGGCATTACTAATATGCAGGATATCGTTGCATTGCGAGCAGTCGCCAGGCCCGGCGATGATTTAGATGCCGGCGCCGGTATTATTGGCGCGATAACGGGCCGCGCTATTTATGAGGGCACGCTCGACGTTGCCGAGGCGCAAAATTATTGCGACCAATAAGTGTGTTGGCCTAATGGCCCTATATAATGACCTACGTGTCTTTGCTATCCACTGTTAAATAGATTTCTCTTATGCCGCTCGCCAAACGCATTATTCCTTGTCTTGATGTCGATAACGGTCGTGTTGTCAAAGGTGTTCAATTCGTTGATATACGCGATGCTGGCGACCCTGTTGAGGTGGCCCGTCGCTATAATGAGCAAGGCGCTGATGAAATTACTTTTCTCGATATTACCGCCAGCCACGAAGGTCGCGATACAACGCTTCATACGGTAGAGCGTATGGCCAGTGAAGTGTTTATTCCGCTCACCGTTGGTGGCGGTGTGCGTGAGCTCGAAGACATTCGGCGGCTATTAAATGCGGGCGCCGATAAAGTGGCTATTAATACAGCCGCTATTTTTAATCCAGAATTTGTTCGAGAAGCTGCTGAGCGATTTGGTTCGCAGTGCATTGTGGTGGCTATTGATGCCAAGCAAGTCAGTGCTCCGAGCTATGCGCATGCCAATGATCAGCTGGGTAGCGGTGGGCGTTGGGAGATTTTTACCCATGGTGGCCGCAAGCCTACTGGCCTTGATGCGGTTGAGTGGGCCGTTAAAATGGTGGGTTATGGCGCGGGTGAAATACTGTTAACCAGTATGGATCAAGATGGCGTGAAGCAAGGTTTTGATCTGGCACTGACGCACCGCGTGTGTGCCGCGGTTAATGTTCCTGTTATTGCTTCGGGGGGTGTTGGCAACTTACAGCATTTAGCCGAGGGCGTGAGTGTTGGCGGTGCGGATGCAGTGCTCGCCGCCAGCATTTTCCATTTTGGTGAATACACCGTCGCCCAGGCTAAGCAGTATATGGCCGAGCGCGGTATTGAGATGAGATTGTAGTTGATCGGTGCAAAGTATTGCGGTGTCAAGCGCTGAGTGCGCGGCCGCCAAAGGGTGTGCTGAGTTTAGCTGAGCCTTAGCTTAGCTTTGCATTGCAGTAACGAGTTTGGCTTTGATTCTGGGTTTCGCTAAGGCCATGAAATCTAGGTAGTCATCCAGCCCCATATTAGCCGACTCTAGAGTGGCAAATGGGCCTACCGAAGAACCTTCACGCGTGGCAAAAAACCATTCGCTACTCATTGAATAAAAGCGTTCGCAGCGGCCTGGTACCGAGCCGTTTTCGCCTTTTCTATATGCTAGTGTGCTCATAGCGTCAATTGATCCTGGTGGCCGAATGTTCGGGCTTTAGGTGGGTTTGTGCCGTGATTGTACTTGAAAACCGGTAAAGAAATATATTCAAAATGCCTCAAAACCGCCGACTCGCCTTAGTTTGGATGCTGCAATCGGTACATAGACTGTTTATCCGCTATTTGGGCGGATATAAATGGAGTGATGAGTCAGGTTAGACGTTATTGCAGGGCGAGTTGCTTGGCCGCCTGCCGGTAGTTGATTGCCTCGCTAGCTCGCACTAGTGTGTAGCCTTGCCGGCTGAGTACGGGCAACTGCTGCTCCAAAAAATCCAATGTTGATCGATAGGGGTGAGCAATAATCACCGCTATACCGTCTTGCCGCGCCATGCGCTTGGCCTTGTTAAAAGCGGCTTGAATAGCAGCTGGCGCAGGATCATGGTCGAGAAATATATCGCGTGCAATGTAGGGTACTTGGCTATTAATAGCCGCCGCAGAGGCCTGGCCGTTAGTGACCGTTTTGCTATCGATATAGTAATACCCTTGCCGGGCCAATTCGGTCATCAGCCAATGCATTTGACTAGGAAGTGTCGTCAAATAACTCCCCATATGGTTGCTTAGGCCGCGAGCATGCGGGACGTGTTCTAGTGCTGAGCGAACAGCCGCCAAAAATTCAGTTTTGTCGAGTCCTGCCACTAATCCTCCCGGCCCTAGCTTATTGCCCAGCTGGGATTCCATTGGCATGTGTACAATAATTTCTTTATTTGAGCGCGAGCTTATGGCTTGGCGAGCTAAACGTTCAGCTACTGGTGTATGTGGGAGGATGGCGTAGGTAATAGCGCCGGGAAGGTCAATGGCGCGCTGACCTAGCGGTAAGTTGTAGCCAATGTCATCTATGATGATAGCAAGACGCGCGCCCGATGAAGCCGGGGAAATAACAGTGGTGTTTTCATGTTGGTTATTTTGAGCTTGTGCACACGCCAAATATAAGAAGGCTATGCCGCTCCATAAATACTGTACACCCCAGCTCAAACCACGACGCGGCATAACGCAATAACCTCTAATTTTTACAACACAGTTTTAAAATTTGGCTGACTTGTATGTAAAGTCCCAGGCGCGCTAACTATCGTCAGAGTTAGCCGAGATAGTTGGTTGAGAGCCGCGCTGGCTAAGTATATGTAGTCCTTTGAGCAGCGTGATGGCTTCATGCAGTTGCGCATCATTAGTGACAGCTTTTTGGGCATCTGTGCGCTTAGAGTTTTTTGTATTGGCTTGATCGGCGCTGTCAGTGCCACCGTTTTGGAGGTGTCTGGGCAGGTCGGCTTCGGTAACTTGTACGCGACTTTTAAGCGGCGTGAATTTGCCTCGTTCGACAATAATATCAGGCACGATGCCTTGAGCCTGTATCGAGCGACCATTGGGCGTAAAGTAGCGCGCCGTGGTTAATTTCATGCCATGAGTTTCAGACAGTGGGATGACCGACTGTACCGAGCCCTTGCCAAAACTGGTTGTACCTAACACGATAGCGCGCTTGTGATCTTGTAGGGCGCCAGCCACAATTTCGGACGCTGATGCCGAGCCGCCGTTGATTAGAATTACCAGCGGTACATCGAGAGCCGTTGCTTCGCCGCTTGCGACAAACCGCGTCGCAGACGTTTGAATTCGGCCCTCGGTATAAACAATTAAACCTTCGCTGATAAAGGTATCCACCACATCAACAGCCGCTTGCAGCACACCGCCAGGATTATTGCGTAAATCCAGCACAATGCCGTTGGGCGCCTGCGCTTGTGTGGCTTGATCAATCACTTTGCGCAAATCGACACCGGTATTGGCTTGGAACTGAGCAATTCGCAAATATAAATAGTCTTTTTCAAGAACCTTGCTGCGAACGCTTACCACTGAAATTACAGCGCGCTCGAGGCTGAATTCAAGTGGTTGTGCATTGCCCTCTCGCGCTACCGTCAGTTCAATCGAGGTGCCAATTTTGCCGCGCATGAGTTTAACGGCTTCATTGAGGCTCAAACCTTTGACCGGCTTGTTGTCTATTTTTACGATTAAATCACCGCTTTCAATACCGGCTTTTTGTGCGGGCGTATCGTCAATAGGCGATATGACTTTTACGAATCCATCTTCCATGCCCACTTCAAGGCCAAGACCACCGAACTCACCGGTAGCGCTCACCTGTAAGTTTTTGTAGGTTTGTGGCGCTAAATAATTCGAATGAGGGTCAAGCTCGGTCAGCATACCTTTAATGGCATTTTCTAATAATGTTTTGTCATCCACTTCTTCTACATAAGTGTTGCGAATTTGGGTGAAGGCATTGACGAAAGCCTGCAATTCTTTGAGCGCTAAAGTGCCGTTAATAGCGGGCTCTTCTTGCTGAGCGATAGATGGGATGACTAGCCCGATATAGCAAGTAATGAATAGCGCAAGGCGCAGGGTTACGTTGGGCAATAAGAGAAGCATTCGAAATAATGTCATTGCAGGGCTCAAGGTAAGTTGGCGCAGCTAAGAGCATGCGCTCAATGGAACTATAAATGTGCGCAACCTGTTTTGGCTATGCGCAAGCAGTTTAAGTGCGTTGTAAGGCGATGATAAAAGCGGCTTAGTGCTTGCAACATCGATGCTATTTGTAGGTATTCTTCAACTATATGGGGGCGCGCTAGGGTAGCACTCTTAGTTTTTTTAACTCCCCCCGGTGCATCATCTCTTCGTGGTCAATCATACCTTTAACCCCGCTTTTTTGCGACCATCTACCTGGGTCTTTTGCGGCTGACATCCTGAGACAGCTAAAAATAATCGCTCAGCCGGTAGGCTTATCATTAACGACATGAGAGCGTGTATTTAGCCTTTGCGGCACCACAGAGCCGGGTCGTTGGGTTTACCGTGTTGACGGATTTCGAAATACAAGGCGGGCATACTCTGGCCCCCGCTATTGCCAACTGTGGCGATGGCTTCGCCGGCATTCACTCTAGCGCCTACTGGCTTGAGCAAGCTTTGATTGCGCCCATACAGACTCCAATAGCCCTCGCCATGATCTACGATGGTAAGTAACCCTTGACCGGCAAACCAGTCGGCAAATATCACTCTGCCGGGGTAGATAGCCTGCACTATTGAGCCACTAGGGGCGGCAATGGTTACGCCCTGTGCTGCGCTATCAGCGTCGCTGCGGGTCTTGCCAAATCGATGTTGCCGCGTTCCTTTAACGGGCCAAGGCAGTTGACCCTTGGCAGAGCCAAATTGACTCGGCTGCTCGTAAATCATGATCGACTTTGATGTGAGGTCGGCTTCATCGGTCCGAGCTTGGCTCGATGATGCGGCGATCATAGATTCCTGCCAGAGCTTATTCATTTCTCCAATTAGTGTTTGCAACGCACTATGATCTTGCTCTAGTGCAAGTCGTTGCTCGTCGGCGCTTCCTATTTCGCTCTGCAATTTTTGCAGTAGCTGTTGGCGAGACGTTTGCATTTTTGTCAGCTTGCTGTGCTGTTTGGCCAGTAGCGTTTGATTGTTATGCAGTTGCTGCTGTTTATTTTCAATCTTCTCGCTGACCGTTTCTTTGCGCGCAATAATTGTCGCATAGCCTTTAATAAGCTGCGTGCGGGCACGATTCATGCGCTCGAGATATTGCAGTTGGCGATCAAGCTCGGCAGGACTGCTTTCGCTAAAAAATAAGCTGAGCGCGCTTTGATCACCCGCTCGGTAGGCTTTACTTAAATGTTCGCCAATTACAGCGCGCTGGGTATCACGTTGTTGTTCGAGTGACTCGAGCTCGCCACTTAATTGCAGCAATTGTTGATCTAATTGTTGCTGTTGTTGGGTGAGCTGATACCCCGCGGCAACAAGCTCGCCAATCTTGAGCTCGCCTTGGCGAAACTTTTTTTGAGTTGAGGTTTTTTTGCCCTGCTTTTTGATGATTTTCTTTTTAATTTTTTCAACACTTAGCGCAAGCTGCTGTAACTCTTTTTTGCGCAGGTCTAGCTCCTCGTTTTGCTGGGCTAAGCTTGCTGCGGGCAGCAAAACAGCAAGGCAAAGGCATGCAACGATCTGCTGCCAGCGCTTTATCACAGGAGGGGAGAGTAGCTCGGTGCTTGGGGCGCGTGATTCTGCACTGAGAGTTTTAGTATGGGTGGAGCCACTCATATCGCAAAATTTCGCATTGGATGTGTTCAGCAAAGTTTAATGGCTTGTCTTTAATCGGTCTATTAGTTGGCTGTGGTATGCGGTCAGTGTAATGGCAAGAGGCTGTTTTTTGTTGCCTCCATGCCTGGGTTTGGTGCTTGCGATGGCTTCTGTCATTGCTTGGGTCTCAGCGTATCGAGCCCGGCTTGCCAACTTTAACAAATTAGCCAGGCAATGGCTCCAAGATTATCAATAGCGGTATTATCTGTGTGCTGCTTTAGTTTTTCCGAGCGCTAAACGCTGTTAATTAGGGCGTGATGGTAGCTAATCAATGCCACAATTTATATGTGAGTCCTTTGGGTAGCGGTTATGTTGCGTGTATTAATGGCGCATGTGTGCATGGCAAGTGTATACTTGCCGGCCTTTTTTATTAACCGCCGTGCGTGTGCCTAAGTTGCATGGCTCCCTCACTCATCGATAGTTTTATGCTCTATGGAAAAAATCATTCTCTTTGCGTCCGACCAGTGGCTTTTAGTTACAGCACTTGCTGCTGCTATATGGGCTCTGGCTTGGCTTGAAAATCGGCGTGCTGGAACAAGCTTAACGCCTCATGAGTTAACCGCTATGATCAACAGTGCGAGTGCAGTGGTGGTCGATTTACGTGACAAGGCGGCTTTTGACACGGGTCATGTCGTCGACTCAGTAAATATTCCATTTAATCAGTGGCAGGCACAGCACAAGGCCGATGGTGGTGGAGATATACAGCACTATAAGGGTAAGGCTTTGGTTTTAGTTTGCAAGCTTGGGCAGCAATCGTCCCACGTGGGTCGGCGTTTAGCGGCGGAAGATTTTGATGGTATCTATCGCCTTGGTGGCGGTATCGGCGAGTGGCAAGCGGCGCAAATGCCGCTGGTTAAGAGCTAATTTACAATATAACAGCGCTGAACTCATTGGTTTGTAGCCAAGGTCCTTGGGGCAGCTTCATTCACATGTTGTGAGCTCGGTGCTAGCAAACGTAGTTGGTTGGAGATTGGCAGAGTATGCATGACATCGTTATTTATTCATCTTCCCTATGCGGCTTTTGTCACGCCGCTAAGCACTTGCTTGCCAATAAAGGCTTGGCATTTGAAGAAATTCTAGTCGACAATCAGCCGGCATTAAGGGCTGATGTGATGCAGCGCAGCGGACAGCGCACGGTGCCTCAAATTTGGATAGGGGAGCGTCATGTGGGCGGCTATACTGATTTAGCTGAGTTGGATAAACGAGGGGAGCTTGAACAATTGCTCCATGACTAGTAGGGCGGTAAAGCATTGGTAGTCCGTTTTTGTTGAGCGTTTCAGCGCCCGATCAACCGCAGCAAAAAATTCGCGTGTAAATTTTTTAATCATTGAGAAAAGAGGTAATCATGGCCGAAGGTGATAATAATCCAGCTGATAGTAACCCAGGTGGGCAAGGTGCAGAGCAGCCTGCAGGGCCCCAGTTTGGTGTGACCAAAACGTTTGTAAAAGATATTTCGTTTGAAACGCCAATGGGTGTGAAAGTTTTTACTCAGGCGTTCCAGCCAAAAATCCAGCTCGACGTCAACAGCCGAGGCAGTGCTATTGCCGATAACACCCATGAGGTGGTGCTCACCCTGACTATTACGGCGAAGATCGACGACAATACAGCTTACTTGCTGGAATTGCAGCAGGCAGGAATCTTTGCTATTTCTGGTTTTGAAGACGAGCAGTTAAAGCATGTGTTAGGCGCTATTTGTCCGAACTTCTTGTTCCCCTATGCGCGCGAAGCCGTCGATAGCATGGTTGTCCGAGGCGGTTTTCCACCGCTATCATTGGCCCCCATCGATTTTGATGCGCTATTTCGTAATGCGCAGGCCCAAGCCACCGAAGGCCAGAAGCTCAACTAGAGCTTCTGTGCAAGCTGGGCATTGGTTGGGTGCGCGCTGCGGTTGATATGGCGTGTACCTGATGCTCGATGTATTAATGGCTTGCGGTTGTTTCATTACTCTGCTCCAGCAAATTCCAGCTGTCTCCAAGCCTCATAGGTCGCCACTGCTACGCTGTTAGACAAATTAAGGCTTCGGCTGCCTGCTACCATCGGTAAGCGCAGTTTTTGGGCGTCAGCTAGGGTGCTTAACAGCTGATCGGGCAAGCCGCGTGTTTCTGGACCAAAGAGCAAAAAATCGCCGTTTTTAAAGATGTTTTGATGGTAGGGTCGCGAACCTTTTGTGGTCATCGCAAAAATACGCGAGTGATCGTTCACTATGCTATAAAAGGTCTCCATATCTGGCCAGCGCTGCACCGTTGCCCATTCCCCATAGTCGAGACCCGCACGCCGCAGACGCTTATCTTCCCACTCAAAGCCGAGTTTGCCCACAAGGTGCAAGTGGCAGCCCGTGTTGGCACTCAGGCGAATAATATTACCGGTGTTGGGTGCAATTTCCGGCTCATATAAAACAATATTTACTGGCATAGCTGGCTTCCAAGTGTGACTAGTGGACGTGTAATCGTGCCAAATATTATTCTTAGGGCGGCAGCATAATGGTAATTATTTCCTAACAAAAGCAACTAGTTACCGAGGTTTACTCACCTATGACTACAAATATTAGTATATGCTTAGCCAAAACCTTTTTGTAGTTGGAATGTGTCGCGCAACGGTGGCATTTTATCGGAGTGACTAGCTTGAAATGGCGATGGCCGTGGCAGGCGCGCAGCGCAAAGCCAGGCGAGAGAATAGCGATAACTTTGCAAGATGGGCAGTTAGATCTGGTTGCCAGTAAACATGGCTCAGTTTTGGCTTCTCGTAGTTTTGCAAGCATACATTTAGAAAGCGAAATGCCGGCTTTTTTTGAAGCTGCCGACTTAACGGCGCCAGCCTGCTCATTGGTTCTTTCTGTGGGCAGCTATCAGGTATTGCTCGTCGAGGCCCCGCCGGTACCTGAGGCCGAACTTGCGGCAGCCTTGCGCTGGAAAGTTAAAGATCTACTCCAGCTGCCTTTGGAGAGTGCTCTCATAGATGGTTTTCTTCTTCCTGATGACGCCTATCGCGGTCGGCAAAAGATGGCCTATACCGTTGCTGCAGAAAAAGCGCCTTTGCAGTTGCTTATTGATCGTCTTGGAAAGGTTGGAGTGAGTGTCGATCACGTACTAATTCCTGAGATTCTTGCCGCGCAGTTAATTAATCGTGCCCTGCACGCAGAGCAGACCGACATTGTGTTGGTGATTGGCCGCAGTAAAAGTTTTTTAAATATTTTTTCTGGTGGATCCATCTACCTGACCCGCAGTATCACAGTGAGCGAGCAAACTTTAGCAGCAAATAATGATGCCGAATTAAGTGTGGAGGTCTTCGAAGACTTTCTACTTGAGCTGCAGCGCTCGCGCGACTACTTCGAAAGTCAAATTGGTAAAGGCGTGGTGGGTCGAGTATTAGTTCTGCCTACCCAAAACAATCTTGAGCCTATTTGTGATGCCATCAGAGAGCGGCTGAGTCTTACGGTTGAAACCATCGCCGTAGACAGTATCATTGATGTTGCGGATTCTTATTCATTAATCGGTAGTGAGCAGCTTCTCCTGGCCTCTGCCAGTCAGGTGGCTTAATGCCCTATGTTAATAACATTTTAGCAACATGAATCAGTCAATAGATTTTTATCAGCATTTAGATCACGCTCAGGCGGAACGCTTTTCTGCTCTGCAAGGTGCTTATGCTGCGGGCCTATTATTTTTGGTCTTGATGTTGGTGGCTGTGTATCTTGTCATAGTGACCGGGTTGACTGACAAGCACTTAACTGAGGATAAGCGAGAGCTAGGTAATCTTCAGCGTGAGTTGCAAACACTGCAGGCCCAGATGGCAATTCTTGTTAGCGATGAATCATTACAGGCAATGCAAGACGCAATCAAACAGAGGCGATCGGTGCTAGATAGTATTAGTGATGAGCGCCTACCGCTATTCTCAGACTACATGGGTGGTTTGGGCCGCCAGCATGTAGACGGTTTGTGGCTAGAGCATGTTTTTATTGGGTTGCGTGGTCAGCATATTGAGCTTAAAGGTGCAATGCGGGAGGCGTCTTTATTGCCGCGTTATTTACAAAGATTAAGCAACGAGTCCGTGTTCCAGGGCTTAAGGTTTCAATTAATGAAAATTGAAGATGAGCCCGATATTGAACAGCAGTTACGGTTTGAAATCGCTGTCATCCCTGAAATTCCCGAGGCAGCTTCTGATGCTGCGGCTTCTGATGAGGCGGGCTCATGAAAGCTTATTGGGATAAGTACCAAGCTTTTGTTGATGGCAAAGTAGAGCGTGAGCGCATCATTATTATCGCCATGTTGCTGGCTTTAATTTTTTTCTTGGCTGATTTGTTTTTATTAGGTGGCCTGCTCGACAAACAATCTATGCAGGCCGAGTCACTGGCTTCAATTACTCGCGACACTCAAGCCACGCAATTTGAGATTGAAAACCTCAAAGCCAGTGAAACTTCCCTAGGGGGTTCGAATAAGCAGCGCAGAGAATCATATAGCCAAACATTAGCTCAGTTAAGTGATACGCTTGCAGTTATTACTGAGGGGTTTATTCCGGCTAGCGCGATGCCCGTCGCGTTAGAGCAAATATTGAAAAGTAGTAAAAATCTCTCGCTACTATCCTTAGAAAATAAACCGGTGGAATTAATTAGTGGTGCAGGCCCAGACCAAAATGCTTATTTGTATCGGCATGGCGTGCAAATGAAAATGCGCGGTTCTTATGTGGCATCCATGGCTTATTTGAAAAAGTTGGAGCAGCTAAAGTGGCGCATAGAATGGGATACCATGACTTTTACTATCGAGGAGTATCCCCAAGGTTTGTTAACGATTGATGTGTATACCTATAGTAATGAAAAAGACTGGATTAGTGTTTAGGTACATGCCGACATTGGTCGCGGCCCTACTTGCTTGCCAAGTTGTGGGAGCGTATGCCGGTGAGTTTGTCGATCCTACCCGCCCCGCCGGGTTGCAGTCGTCAACTATTGCCCCAAAAGCCTCTTATACATTGCAGTCTATTTTATTCAGTGGCAACCGCAAGGTCGCCACAATTAATGGTAAAAGCTATATCACTGGGGACAAGACTCCGCTGGGGAAGATCCTCTTAATTGAAAAGGATCGTGTGGTTATTCAGGGCAAGCACAGGCGTGTGCTGAAGTTGCAGTCAGAGCAATACAAGATAAAACGGTAAATAAGAGATGCTGAAGAAAAAAGATCAATTTGCAATGTTTGCTTTGCTGATGGTGGCCTTGGTAGGTTGCGAGACCGTAAAAAACGAGCCTCCTGTAGAGGGCCAGCCTATTTCAAAAGAGCGGTCTACAGCATTGATTTCATCAGCGCTTTCAGACGTGCAGGCATCGATTACGGAAGATGGCGTCGGGAACTTACCCCCAACGGCTATCGCGGGCCAGTTGATGCCCCCGCCCAACTATTCAGGCAAGGCTGCCATTGCAGAGCAGCGCTTTGATCTAAGCGTTAATAACGTTTCAGCTAAAGCGCTTTTTTTGGGCTTGGTTAAGGACACTAACTATAATATTGTGGTGCATCCGGAGGTCGAAGGCAGTATTAGCCTCGATTTGCAAAAAATAACAGTTCCTGAAGTAATGGCCATTATTGAAAGCGTTTATGGTTATCCCGTTTCTCGACAGGGCAATCTTTATCAGGTAATGCCTGGCGGCCTTCGCACAGAAATCTTCAAAATCAATTATCTTGATATTCGTCGTAACGGATCCTCAGAAACGCGCGTCTCCAGCGGCAGCGTGAGTGACTCTGATGTAGGCGGTGCCAGCAATTCCAATGGCGGTAATTCGAGTTCGCAAGATCAAAATAGTTCAGGCGGGGGCGCTGGTGGTAACCTTATTGGCACTCAGATAATAACGTCTGGACAATCGGACTTTTGGGGGCAGTTGAGTAGTAACTTGCAAATGCTGATTAATTCTGAAAGTCAAAGTAGGGTGGTGGTTAATCCCGAATCGGGCATCGTGATCGTAAAAGCTATGCCGCGTCAAATGGATATTGTTCGCGACTACCTCAAGTCAGCTGAACTTATCATGCGCCGCCAAGTTATTTTAGAAGCCAAAATTCTTGAGGTTACCTTAAGCGAGGCTTTTCAATCGGGTATTAACTGGACTGCCATTGGCAACCCTGGCATTAATAAAACGATTGTTGCATCGCAAGGGTCTGGTGCGCTTGCTAATATCGGCGCGCCCGGGTTTGCTGCAATACCTGGTGCAACGGGTATCCCTCTGGCTAACAGCTCCAAAAGTATTTTTGGACTCTCGCTCAGTTTAAATGACTTTACCGGCATTATCGATTTGTTAGAAACGCAAGGCTCCGTGCAAGTGTTATCTAGCCCGCGGATTTCTACCGTTAACAATCAGAAGGCTGTGATTAAAGTTGGCACAGATGAATTTTTTGTTACCGAAGTAACCAATACCGTAACAACTAACAGCGCCGCCAGTACTAGCGTGCCTAGCGTTCAATTAACGCCGTTCTTTTCAGGTATATCGCTGGATGTTACTCCGCAAATTAGTAATGATGGCTCAATAATTTTACATGTGCATCCAACGGTTAGTGAAGTTCAAGAGCAGCAGCGCTCCTTTAATATAGGCACCGATAATTTTAATTTGCCGTTAGCACAAAGTACCGTCAGGGAATCCGATAGCATTATTTATGCAAAAGACAATCAGGTTGTTGTGCTAGGTGGCCTCATTCAAACCGTATCTAAAGATGCTGATGCCGGAACGCCCTGGATCAGTAAAGTACCACTTTTAGGTAATGCGTTTAAGCAGAAAGATCAGTCCATGATAAAGCGCGAGTTAGTCATTTTATTGCGGCCAAAAGTGCTGACTCATGAAGTATCTGCCGAGAGCATTGATGATAGCCTAGAGCGGGTGCGTGGCTTGCGCTATCAAATTGGCGGCGAGCTTCGCTAGGGCCTTTGCTATGTATGAACAACACTTTGGTTTTCAGGAGCTGCCTTTTTGTCTAACACCCGACACGCAGTTTTACCTTGATTCTAAATGGCATGGTGAAGCCAGTGCGGTTCTGAATATTTGTATCAAGCAAGGTGAAGGTTTCATAAAAATATCGGGGGAGGTTGGCACAGGCAAGACTATGCTCTGTCGACGCTTGCTCGGTTCGCTCTCCGAAGCCTATTTACCCATTTATATTCCCAATCCTTATTTATCTGCCGAAGGGTTGTTGCATGCTATTGCGCACGAGCTGGGTGTTGACGTCGGAGACAACAATTCGCACATTGTCCTCAAGGTCATAGAAGAAGAGCTAGTTCAGCTCGCGGTACTCGGGCGAAAGCCAATTTTGATTGTTGACGAGGCGCAATCAATGCCCGCCCAGACGCTGGAGGCGCTCCGCCTGGTAACCAATCTTGAAACTGAAAAGATGAAGTTACTCCAAGTGGTGTTATTTGGTCAGCCTGAACTCGACGTTATTTTGAGTCAGCCGGCGCTGCGTCAGTTAGTTCAACGAATCACATTTTCTTATCGATTACAGCCATTAGCGTTGAGTGAGGCTAAAGCCTATATAGGGCATCGTTTAGGTAAGGCGGGTTATACAGGCGCTCCCGTGTTTAGCGCCGCCGCCATTGAATTGATCGCCAAGGCTAGCCATGGCACGCCGCGCCTGATTAATGTGCTTGCGCATAAGTCATTAATGTGCGCCTACGGCAAAAAACAAAAAAGTGTTGGCAAAGAGTTTGTATTGGCGGCCATTGATGATACCGAGAGTGTGCGTCGTCCCGGTTGGTCGCTATGGCCTTTTCGATCAGCGGCTGCAATATTAGCGGGTGTTGCGCTCGCCGCAGCACTCATTGGATCGAACTTGATTGCCAGTGGGGATTTTGCTAACAGCGACTCTGCAACTCTGACGATTGATGCACAGGCTAACGCCGAGCGGGTATAAACCGATGAGCCTCATCGCGCAAATGCAACAAGACCTACAGCAAGAAAACTTTGACACCAATAGCGCTGAGCTGCCGTTATTTGCAGCCGCCGATGCAATACATCAGCGCAAGCGAATCAGTGTTTCTGTCGGAGTTGTATTGGTAGCATTGCTCGTGCCTATTGGGCTGCTCGCGCTGGCGTGGACGTTTGCTCCCAGTACGGAAACTCCCCCCGAGCTGCTGGTAGACGCTGCTCTGGCATCGACTCCGGCATCTAGTGCACCAGCGCAACCCAATAATGAAGCGGCCAAGCCGGTAGTTACCGAGGTGCCGGCTGATCAGCCAGTTGAGCGAACTCAGCCCCCTAGTCTTGCCAAGGTGGACGAGGCGGTTGCGCAGGCCGTCAAAAACACTGCTAGGCTCGCCTCAGCAACAATTGAGGCGAATAAGGAGCAGGCACCGACTGATCGCGCAGCCACCCCGGTCGCAAGTTTGCCGGCTTCGAAAACCAAAGTCGCTGCGAGTGATAACAGCGCCAGTATCGAGCCCCAGATAATTAAGCCAAGCGAGGCACCTTTGCCAGTCACTCGACCGGTGGCGCGCGCCAAACAAACTACGGTTAAGCGGGCCCCGGTGCAATCAATTGGGGTTGTTAAGGAAGTTCGGCCCGTTACTGATGCAGAGCTTGATCAACAATTTGCCGAGCAAATTCAAAAAGGTTTGCAAGAAGGAAGGGCCAGTGAAGCATACCGATTACTAGAAAACCGTTTAACCAAGGCAGATGATATGCCGGTTAGTGCCACATTATTTGCAGGCGTGTTAATTGATGACGGGGCCTTTGTTCGCGCTCAGCAGTTGCTAGATCGTTATTTAGTGCTCTACCCCGCTTCTCAGCAATTGCGAATTAAGCAGCTACGCTTATTAGTGGTTCAGGGTTTGTTTGCCGAGGCGCTTGACTCAGTAGGCACTTTCGATAGTCGCCTGCTTAAGAGTATCGAAGTGATGGAGTTGCAAGCGGTAAGTTTGCAGTCTATCGGAGATTATGAAGCAGCTAGTTTTGTTTACCAAAATTTGCTGGTAAGAAATCAAAACAACGCCCGCTGGTGGATGGGTTTGGCCGTTGCTTTTGATGCTAATGCGCAAACGAGCGAGGCGAAGCAGGCCTTCGTGAAGGCCCTAGAGCTACGCCAATTAACTGCGGAGCTTAGCAATTATGCTGAGCGACGTGTTGCACAATTGTAAAGGCTGCAAAGTAAAAAATTATGAGTGAGCGGCTTCAAAAAATTCGCATGGGTGACTTGCTAATACAGCATGACGTTATTACCCAGCAGCAGTTAGAGTTTGCGCTACAAGAGCAGAAGCTTAGTGGCGCAAAGCTCGGCCGTACCTTAATTGATCTACAGTTTGTTGATGAAGATCGTATGCTGGAATTGCTGTCTGAGCAATTAGGCGTGCCGTTTTTGCGGCTGAAAGAGTTTCATTTTGACCAGGCCGTCACTCAGCGCTTGCCCGAGAGTACTGCGCGACGTTATCGCGCAATCGCCTTAAAAGAGGTTGGCGGCGAAATGTTGGTGGGTATGGCCGATCCTACCGATATATTTGCCTTTGACGATATTGGGCGCGCGCTAGGTCAGCCAATAGCTCTTGCCGTGGTGCGTGAGTCCGAGTTACTTGAATCATTGGATATGCTTTATCGGCGTACCGATGAAATTGTCAGCTTAGCTGAAGAGTTGAGCGATGAGCTTGAAGGCGAGGCCTTTGATCTTAGCGATTTTGATGCGGCGGATTCTGAAGATGCTCCTATTGCACGCCTGTTACAGTCAATCTTTGAAGATGCCATTCAGGTAAGAGCCTCCGACATTCATTTAGAGCCTGACGACACGGTACTGCGTATTCGCCAGAGGGTTGATGGTGTTTTACAAGAACAGGTAATGAATGAAAAGCGTATAGCACCTGCTTTAGTTTTGCGTTTGAAGTTGATGTCCGGCTTAAATATTTCTGAAAAACGCTTGCCCCAAGATGGGCGCTTTAATATCAAAGTGAAGCAGCACATAGTGGATGTGCGTCTTTCAACATTGCCAACTCAACACGGCGAATCGTTGGTAATGCGTCTGCTAGATAATTCTGCTGGTAATCTCGATATTAATAAAATTGGTATGCGGCCAGCAATGCAAGAGCGTTTTTTGCAATCGCTGCATCAGCCGCATGGTCTGATTTTAGTCTGTGGCCCAACCGGTAGTGGTAAGACCACCACACTTTATGGCGCTCTAGCAGAATTGAACCGCCCTGAGACTAAAATTATTACGGTAGAAGATCCCGTTGAGTACCAGTTACCTCGCATTAACCAATGTCAGGTTAAGAGTAAAATTGGTCTCGACTTTGCGGCAGTCTTGCGCGCTTGCTTGCGACAAGATCCAGATGTGCTGTTGGTGGGTGAGATACGCGATACAGAAACGGCTGAAATAGCTGTACGGGCTGCGCTCACTGGGCATTTAGTTTTATCTACTCTGCATACAAACGATGCTGTTTCGAGCGCTATGCGTCTTATTGATATGGGTGTGGATGGCTATTTAGTCGCAAGCTCCGTGCATGCAGTGGTTGCGCAGCGGCTTGTTCGGCGCATATGTGATGCTTGCCAGCACGAGTACACACCCAATGCAAAAGAAAACCAGTTGCTTATCAAGTGGCTGGGTGACGATCTAGCGAGCGCCAAGTTTTTTAAGGGTTCGGGTTGTTCGCATTGCAATATGACCGGATATCGTGGCCGCATGGGTGTTTTTGAGTTTTTAGAAATAGACGATGCTATGTCGGATGCGCTGCGTCGCAACAGCGCTGCTGATTTTGCTAGGGCGGTGGATCAATCAGAGCACTACGTGCCGCTCAATATGGCGGCACTAGAATATGCTTGTGAAGGGGCTACAACAATTGATGAAGTGTTTCGCGTTTCAGAAATTGAAACTATTTAAGTGATGTTCTATTTCATTCAATCCCTAGTTATTTTGGTTCAGCGCCATACCTTTGATGAGGTAGGAAGTAATCGATGACAGCGTTTGACTACTCAGGCCGTAATGCAAATGGTCAAGCCGTAACAGGAACCTTAGATGCGTCTTCAGTTGAGCTTGCTGCGCAACAGTTGATGTCGGGAGGCATCCATCCAACTAAAATAGAGAAAAAAGGTGGTGTGGTGAGTGAGGACGCCCTCTCTTTTTCTTTTGGCCCAAAAATCAAACCCGATGAGCTAATCATTTTAACGCGGCAATTGTATAGTCTCGCCAAGGCCGGGGTCCCTCTTAATCAAAGTATTCGAGGGTTGGCGCTCACCTTAAAAAACAAGCATATGGTGAGCGTTCTTAACGATCTAGAAAAAAACCTCAATAGTGGCGTGACGTTATCTACCGCGATGAGCAAGCATGAGGATATTTTTCCACGTCTTTATGTCAGCATGGTGTTAGTGGGTGAAAACAGCGGTAAGCTCGAGCAAGCATTAAAAGAGCTGATTGGTCATTTAGAGCTAGAACAAGACACCGCGCGTCGTATCGGTGGCGCGCTGCGCTATCCCATGTTTGTATTTATTGCGATATCTGTTGCGATGGTTGTGTTAAATATTTTTGTTATACCGGTGTTTGCCGAGCTGTTTGAGCAATTTGGCGCTGAATTACCGTTGATGACTAAAGTGCTGATAGGAACCTCTAACTTTTTTGTGAAGTACTGGGTTTATATTGGCGTGCTGGCGGCAGGCTGTTCGTTTGCTTTTATTAATTGGATTGGCAAAGAGACGGGTCGTATTAAATGGGACGGCTTTAAGTTGCGCATCCCAGTTGTTGGGTCCATTATTTTGCGCGCGGTGCTAGCTAAGTTTTGCAGCACCTTCGCTATGATGTTGGCTTCTGGTGTGCCCCTTATTCAGGCGGTGGAATTATGCTCAACGGCCGTCGGTAACGCGGCCGTCGGTGAAAAGATTCGTAGCATGCGACGCAGCATTGAGCGCGGCGAAAGTTTATTGCAGGCGCTAGGCAACAGCGATATGTTCACGCCGGTACTTATGCAAATGGTTGCGGTAGGCGAACAAACAGGGCAGGTCGATGAAATGCTCGCCGAAGTGGCTGATTTTTACAACCGTGAAGTTGACTACGAAATAAAAAATCTCAGCGCAAATATTGAGCCCATCATTATCGTTATGATGGCCTGCTTGGTAGGCGTGCTGGCCTTAGGTATCTTCTTGCCGATGTGGGATATGTTTGGGGTTGTTCAGGGCTAGACTGATTTTTATCAAGCAGTGGCGTAGAGGTCTCTTGCTTCGCGAAATTTTTTGCCTAAATCTACTCGTTTTGCTAACTTTTACTACACTGGATCTACTAGTCGGGTATTTTTGATTAATCTTGCCCAACGCTCGCGTTGAGCCGCGCGGATGTTTCGTAGCTTTTTAAATTCGATTCGGTAAATCATTACATGCAAAATTATATTTCAGGCACTTCCTCTAAGCCCGCCTCAACCAACGCCCTTACAGTGAAGCCCCTTGTAGTGAAGCTAAGTCGGCATTCATTGGGTTTTACGCTGATTGAACTGGTTGTAGTTATTGTACTAATTAGTATTCTTGCTGCAGTCGCGGCCCCCAGGTTTCTCAACTTAAAAGATGATGCCGAAGCTGCCGCCCTGCATGGAGTGGCCGCCGGGTTTTCCAGTGGCGTGGCTATGGGTAAAGCTCAATGGATTGCTAAAGGAAATGCTAGCGGTCGTGAGGCGCTTAATGACACTCGAGTGGTCATTGATGGCATCGGTTTTAATGTCAATAATTTTGGTTGGCTCGATAGTGTCGATGACACCGGCAACCCCGACTTGACCGTAACCGCGCAAAATGCCTCCGATTGTCAGGAAATTTTCGAATATATCTTGCAGAGCCCGCCTTCCAGTACCGTAGAGGTTGATCCGGTGTCTCGCGGTAATGCCCAATATGCAGTGAGTGTTGTCGACGGTGTTGCCTCTGATCGGTGCCGTTATGAACTCATTGTTCGGGCTGCCGATACGCCTGAAATTGCAGAATTTTACTTTGATTATGAACTACTTAGCGGCCGAGTCACCGTTGGCTTGCCGCCCGAGCTAGGTGCCGATTAACGGCAGGCCCCCTGTATGCTTCTAGGCTAGCCGTCTAGCAAGATGCTCAAAAATGATACCTAGTTCACACTAAACATACAGCAAAAGTGTCAAACACGGTCTAGAGTAAATACAGGCACTAAGTAATGTTCATGCGGTACACGAGGTAGCTGAGTTTTAGGGGTTTTATTTTTAAGTGAACAAAGTTTTACGATTCCATAGAGAGGCAAAACAAATGAACAAACAAAATGGTTTTACATTAGTCGAATTAGTAGCGGTGATTGTATTGTTAGGTATTCTTGCGGTAGCCGCGCTTCCTAGATTTATTGACTTACGCGGCGATGCACGCACGGGCACGCTTGAGGGAATTGTAGGCTCAACGCGAAGCGCAGCGGTTCAAGTGTACGCGAAGTCACTGATCCAAAATAAAATAGTGGCTGGCCAGACGGTTGTCGATGGACCATTAACCATTGCTACTGAATTTGGTTATCCTGCGGCCAATGATGTTACTGCGGCTAACGATATTGGCGATTTAGTGAGTGTAGATGGCGACACGTCGGTAATTTGGATGGCTTCAGACGCTGGTGCAGGTAGTGCACGCCTGGTAGGCTACGACGACGATGGCGATGCGGACGTGGCTGATGATAATTGCTACGTCACTTACACTGAATCAGCCGTTGTGGGTACGTTACCTACTATTGTTATCACTGATAACACCGGTTGCTAAGTTTAACGCTTAACATAGCGTTACAAGTACTCGACAAAGCCTGCGCTTCATCACGCGGGCTTTGTCATTTCTAGTATAAAAGATTTATGCAGCACACCTTCAAGTTCACAAGGTATGTCGTTATGAGTAGACCTCATCAATCAAGCGGATTTACGCTGGTCGAATTAGTCGCAACGATTATTTTAGTTGGGATTTTGGCGGTTACTGTTATGCCGCGTTTTTCTGATCGAGGTGGCGTGGTAGAGTATACACTGCGTGACCAACTTGCTGGGCTTTTACACCAAGCACAGCAACGCGCGATGTTTGATCGGAGCGGGCCTTGCTATAGCGTATTAATTAATGGCGCAGGCGTGCAAGTGCAGCGCGATAGTGTACTTAACAGCCCTGAATCGCAAATATTATTTGCCGGTGATTATGCGGGTTTAAGCGTAACCGCTGCGCAACTGTATTTTGATTCGCTGGGTAACTTGTTAATGGGCGGTACGAATTGTTCTACATCGTCTATACCTTCATCGCCCGTTACTTTATCTGTTAGTGGCAGTGCTGCTGCGCAGGTAATTGTCCATCCTACAGGTTATGTTGAGCGCACGTTTTAATACTGGATGTAAGTAATGTCGCCCATGATGATAGTACCGTCATTGATTAAACGATCACGCCAGGCCGGATTCACGTTGGTAGAGCTGGTCGTGGGTTTAGTCATTAGTACAATCTTGATTGCTATGTTTGCCACATTAATTGTTCCGCTTTTTACACGCAGCGTTGAGCCATTGCTTCAAATTCGAGCTGCAGAGCTGGCACAATCCATTTTAGAGCAAGCCACAGCCTATCGTTACGATGAAAATACTCCCGTTGGCGGTTCTCCCCCTTGCAACGGTCTTGGTGGGCTTAGCTGCGCACCAAGCGCTAGTTTCGGTACCGATGCCGGTGAGGCTAACCGCGCAAGCTTTGACGATATTGATGATTTCAATATTTTTTGCGCCGCGGATAACAATATTCAAGATGTCTTCGGTAATGATTTAACCACCGGTGGCAGTTTTGCTAACTTTAGTTTTCGGCTTTGCGTTGCCTATGATGGCAATTTTAATGGCGCGATTAATGAGGCCGCCTCTGGCGAGGCAAACGCAAAATTACTTACCGTCACCGTAACTCCTCCGCAACCCGCCTCGGCTTTAACCGTCAGCGTGTATCGCAGTAATTATTGATGAAACTGAACTTATCAAAACAACGGTTGTCGGTGAGCGGCGCTTTGCAGCAACAGCGAGGCGCAAGTCTTGTAGAGCTTGTGGCTGTTATTGTGTTGCTGGGTGTAATAGGCACAGGACTCATCAATTTTATTGCAGGTGGTGCTGAGGCCTACCGCGAGGTAGTTCGCCGCGATGAAGTAGCTCAGATTGGACGCTTTGCTATTGAGAGGGTGGCTAGAGAGCTTCGTAGCGCGCTCCCAGGCAGCGTGCGTACCAGTGGTAATTGCATTGAGTTTGTTCCGGTGGGTGCTGCATCGCTCTATACCGAGCTGCCCGTGGCAGGATTAGCCTCTGCGGCCAACACTTTTTCTGTGGTCAGCTCTGGCAGCGCAGCGGGTATGACCCGCGCAGCAGTCTATACTCTTAATGCAGCAGATGTTTATGCAGGCGGTAATCTACTGCTTGGGTTTAATGCGTCATCGGCTAGTACCGCGGCCGGCGAGACCACCTATACCTTTAGCAGTCCACCCCAGCAATTTGCCGAACACTCCCCAGGCCGGCGAATATTTTTTGTAGACGAGCCTGTGAGTTTTTGTGTAACAGGGCCGGTCACTAACCGCGTGCTGAATCGTTACAGTGATTACGGCTATAGCACCGTGCAGCCAGTGCCGCCTGGTGGCGGCCATTTGCTGGCTCAGTTTATTCAACTGGCCGATGGTGGTGTGGTACAGCCTTTTCAGTTTAGTGCTGGCACATTGCAAAGTAATGGCACGGTACATCTCGATTTTCGTTTTTTAGCGCGCGGTACTAGTAGTGAATGGGTTCGCTTTAGTCACGATGTTGTGTTGCAGAATGTCCCATAGTAACGGGGCATAGTTATTCGCATACTGTGATGTAATACGCGAAATGCAATAGGCGAAATTTTTACAGACTTTCTGGGTAGAGGTGTAATCAACACTAAGCGATGAATATATTTCAAAAAATAGCACTGGGTATTTTTTTTGCTCTTGCGGCAATGGCCAGCTCTGCTGATTTTATTACGCCCATAGCCGTCACGGCTAGTTCGTTTTGGTCGAGCAATCAAACCCCCAATAACCTTATTAATAGTTCAGGCTTAAGCGCCAATAATGCGGCGGCTACTCACGATGCCGATGGCGGTGCTAATACCATGTGGTTTGCTGGTGCTGGTGCGCCACTCAGCTGTAAAGTGAGTGACACACCTTTTTTAACATTGGATGGCACCAATGACTACATCGCCCTAAATATGTCTTATACCGGTAAAAATATAGCGGAGCTTACCGTTGAAGCCTGGGTGAAAACCACATTTTCACATAGCGGTAATTTTAATAATTGGGCTATTGTTGATTTTGATCGCAGTGAATTTTATAACTTGTTTGTTGCTGGCAATGGGCGGGTTGGCTTTTCTACCTATAGCCAAAGCAATGGCAATATAAAGGATTTTTATTCCGGTAGCGGGCATACTGTGAATGATGGCCAATGGCATCATATAGCAGGGGTTTACGATGGTACCGATAAAATAATCTATATTGATGGCGTTGAAGTCGCGCGACAGGTTAATCCTCACTCCGGAGCCGATCTAGGTCGTAATAATCGCACACGTTGGGGCTTTATCGGTGATGGTTCCGAAGCTGGTTCATATAATGCCAATAGAAATAATTTTTACTACGACGGCTCGATTGATGAAATAAGGATTTGGCACGTGGCGAGAACAGCTACACAAATCAATAGCTATAAATCCCTTTGTGTTGATGGCCAAGCCAATTTAGAGGCGTACTATAAAGCCGATGAGCAGGCAGGCACCACATTAACCGATTATTCTGGTAACGGCCACACAGGCACTTTTTTTAATTTTTCGAGTGGCCCAACCGCCTATCCCGTGGTGGCATCCCAATCGGTGACTTTTGATTTGGGTCAAGCGTATAACCTCACACAAGCTTATATATGGCAAATGAACCAGCATCTTGCTGGGCGCACTGATTTATACCAAACGCGAGGCGTGGCCAGCTTTGACATAGAAACATCGTTAGACGGAGTGACCTATACGCAGCGAGGATCTACTCAAACACTCAATTTGGCTGGTGGTGTGCCGGGTGAGCCGGCGCAAGTAAAAGCAATGATTGTTGATAATGTGCGTTATGTACGCTTTGATATTCGCACCGCTCACGGCGGCGCACCCAACGAGTATGTAGGCTTGAGTGAGGTGCGTTTTGAAGGCACGCCCGTCAGCCCATCCCCCCCTGTGGTTGCCGGCGTACTTTGTAATGATATTTTCACCGACGCGGTGCAAAACTTTACCAATAGCGGCAATAAAATTGAATTAAAAAATGCCATCTTGCAGAACACTAGCGGTACGTTAGATACCGATAATCTAACTGGCAGTGACGCGTCAAGCGCGTGCGGCGGTTCATGCAGTGAAAGTGGCTCTCCCTCAGCTCAAGATACTATTGTGTATTTAGACGGCAGCGGTAGTACCGACATCCAATTAAACTCTGGAGGCTCTTACACTGCTGGTGATGCGGCGAGCGGCGGCTCGGGTATTTATGATTTTGATGATGTTGAGCTAGACGATAACACCTCGATGACGTTCTTACCCAATCCAAGCGGCCCAACGGTTTACTATATCGACGACTGGGAAAATGATGGCGACCCCGACAACGTGACGATAACATTTGCGCCAGGTGATTATTGGACTAAAGGGCACATCGATTTCGATGACAACCTAACGATTAATATAAGCCCTCCGGGTCAAGTTCGCTGGTATATCGGCGGCGGCAGTAATGGCAAGCTACATTTAAAGGGCAGTAGTAACAGCATGCAAATCAATGCTGCTGGGCCTCCTAGTAATTTTATTATTTACGCCGAAGATGAAATAAAGTTAGAAGACGGTGAGCAGATGAAAGGGTACTTGTATGCCGAAGATAAAATTGAAATAAAAAAAGGATCTTATGTGCAGGGCGCTCTTTCGTCCCAAGAAATAAAGCTCAAAGATAGTCCTGATTCTACGGTTAATTTTGAGCCGTTTGCAGCGACTGTTGATGGCGGAGCATTTTGTGATGCAAGTAGCGTTGCCAGTGCGGTTACCCATTACCATATTCAACCCACCACGCCATCGGTAACATGTGAGCTTGGTACTGTAGTCATTGAGCCGCATGATGCGAGCCACACAGCACTGCCTAATGACGGCACTACAATTACTTTGTCTACCACTCCGGCTAATGATGGTTGGACAAAAATTATTGGCGCTGGCGCGCTAACAGGCAATCAATATACCTTCGCAGGCGGTGAAACTAGCGCTACATTCGGGCTTGCAAAGACCAGTGCTGCAACGTTAGATATTGATGTTAGCGATGGCAGTGCAACGGACCTTGACGGCGATGCAGCTGAAGACATCGACATTACCTTTAATGATGTGGGCTTTCGTTTTTATGGTAATAACGCGGTTGACGGCGTTGGCAACCAAATAGCTGGTAAACCCTCAAATAGTGCGCCAGGAAGTCAAACCTTGAGTATTCGTGCCATTCAAACCGACCCGGCAACGGGGCAATGTGCCGCGCTAATTAACGGCGGCTCGGTGCCTGTTGGCATGGCTTATACGTGTAATAACCCGCAATCGTGTGCACAGTCGAGTGCATTGAATATTGCAGGCACCAACATTTCGGGCAGCAACGCAGGCGGCAGTTTGAATTATAGTAACGTTGCGCTTAATTTTGACGCAACGGGAACAGCTAATTTTGTAATGAGTTTTGCCGATGCAGGGCAAATTACTATAGCCGCTAACGCTGATGTGGCCGTTGGGAATACTGCGGTAACAGTGCAAGGCAGCAGCAACCCCTTTGTGGTGCGACCATTTGGTTTTGATGTTGACTTGGTGCTTAGCGGTAGTTCAGATCGCGCTAGTAATGGCACCGGTGGCAACTCTTACGCGAGCAATAGTGGCGGTAGTGTGTTTGCCACAGCGGGTTCGAACTTTTTAACACGTATAACAGCTATGCAATGGCAGGCCGGCGATGACAGTAATCAAGATGGTGTGCCTGATAGCGGGGCAAACCTAGCTAACAATGCGGCCACCTTAAATTTTGGCCAAGAAATTTCGCCCGAGGTGGTTAGCATAAGCCACAGCTTGGTGGCACCAGCCGGTGGGTCGCTAGGTAGTCTTTCGGCCGGTAGCGGCAGTAGTTTTACCAACGGGATGGTGGAGAAAAATTTCAATTGGAGCGAAGTGGGGATTATTAATTTGCAGGCTCAACTGGCGGATAATAATTATTTGGCTAGCGGTATTGATGTAACGGGTAGCGCGGCTAATGTGGGACGGTTTGTGCCCGCCCGCTTTCTTCTAACTGACCCGTCGGTTACCGAGGCCTGTGTGGGAGGAGCGTATAGCTACATGGGTGAATCGTTTACGCTGGCCTTTAAAGCATCAGCCGTGAACAGTAGTAATACGATTACTACGAACTATCGAGACGGTTTTATTAAGTTGGGTGCGAGCCAAGGCACCTTACAATTCGGCGCGATGGACCAAACGAGCAGCTCTAATTTAACTTCGCGGCTCGTACCCGACGGGGTATCGTTGACTGCTGCGAGCACGTTTTTGTGGGGCCCAAATATGGGCGTAGCCTTAGGGGTGGGAGAGCTAGAGACCGATGTAAAAATCAGCCGAGGTGCAGCGCCTGATGGCCTGTTTGCAGCAGCTATAGGCGTGCTGGTAAGTGATGCTGACGGGGTTGCCAATGAAGCGTTCAATTTGGATGTTGATGGCGGCGGCAACGATTTTTTCTTACTCGGTTCAAGTAGCCAGCGTTATGGGCGTATATTTTTGGAAAATAGTTTTGGTCCGGAGTCGCGTGATTTGGCGGTGCCCTTTGTTGCTCAGCACTACGATGCTGGTGTAGGCTCAGGCACCTTTGTGCGCAATAGCAGCGACAGTTGCTCAGCCCTTGCGGTAGGTGATTTTAATGAAGTTTCAGGCAGCTACACGGCGAATTTAAGTGCCTCTGATACGCAGCCTAGTTCGGTTAGTGCGAGTAACTATATCGCCGGTGAAGGCTCAGTGATTTTGAGTGCCCCGGGCAGCAATAATGATGGCAGCGTGGACATCGAGTTTACGGTGCCTGAGCATCTGCGTTATGACTGGGATGCGGATCCATCGACAGCCGATACAAGCCCAATCAACACGGCCACTTTTGGCTCCTTTCGAGGCAATGACCGAATTATCTATCGAGGCGAAGTGCTTCAATAATGATAAAAAAACATAAGGCGAAGCGCTCCAATCAGCATGGTTTTTCTATACCTGCCGCTATTTTTATTTTGGTTTTGGTGTCGTTGCTGGGTACTGCCATGATTAATATTTTGAATCAAGGCCAGCAATCAATCGCCCGCGAAGTGATATCGATTCGTGCGCTCATGGCAGCCGAAAGCGGCGCTGAACGTGCATTGCACATAGTGCTAGAAGATAGCCCGGCCTCATGCACGGGTAATCTATCTAATCCGCCTACTTCTTTCAATGCCTTACTGTCGGATTGGAATCCTACTGTGGCGGGTTTGGCCGGCTGTACCGTAAACATTGCATGCGGCGTTGTAGCAGTGGATAGTGATGACGATGGCAATACTGAAAACTACTTCACTCTGCGAAGCAGTGCTGCGTGTGGCCCGGCCTCCGATCGTGCGTTTCGATCGGTGCAGGTGCAAGCGCATAATTAACTGCGTTGCCAAGTGCTAAATTGCCAAGGTTGCTCAATAGGTCGCTATGGTAAGAAGAGACATGAATAATTTCACTCCTGCACTAAAGGCTTTAGTACGGGCATAAACTAAACCGCAGCATTTAATCTTCTTTCATACCTAGCTCTTTCATTTTTCTAGTTAGCGTATTTCTTCCCCACCCCAGTAATAACGATGCATCTCGCTTGCGGCCATTGGTTTTTTGTAAAGCAACTTCAATCATAGATTTTTCAAAAATAGGCACTGCGGCATCAAGAATGCGTTGTTCGCCATTTTGCAACTCATGTGTGGCCCAGCGACTGAGTTGCTCGTGCCAACTTGAAGCCGGCGATACATCGTCATTGGGTAGTGAAGAGTCGAGCAAATTATCGGGCAAATCGGCGAGCTGAATCTCCGTGCCAACAGCCATTACCGTTAGCCAGCGGCATACGTTTTCTAACTGCCTGACGTTTCCCGGCCACGGCAGTTTATAGAAGTGCTCGATTACAGGTACGCTGAGTATTTTAGTTTCTACGTTGAGTTCTTTGCTGCAGTCTTGTAAAAAATGTGCAGCCAATTGCGGGATGTCTTCACTACGATCACATAGTTTTGGCAATTTCATGCGAATGACATTCAAGCGATGGAATAAGTCATCGCGGAATAGTTTTTGCCCCACTAACTCTTCTAAATTTTGATGCGTCGCTGCTATGATGCGAACGTCGACCTTGACCGGTGTATGACCACCAACACGATAGAACTCACCATCAGCTAGTACGCGCAGTAAACGAGTTT
The DNA here is from genome assembly GCA_905478995.1 of uncultured Pseudomonadales bacterium. GTDB lineage: Bacteria > Pseudomonadota > Gammaproteobacteria > Pseudomonadales > UBA7434 > UBA7434. Next base: position 34,676 of record CAJQKT010000015.1, read on the forward strand.
GAATATCGGCAGGCATGTCACCAATTTCATCGAGAAATAGCGTGCCGTGGTTTGCTTGTTCAAACCGACCGATGCGCTGTTGCGCAGCACCGGTAAATGCACCTTTCTCATGGCCAAACAATTCTGATTCAACTAAGTCCTTTGGAATGGCGGCCATATTTAACGCGATAAATGCCTGCTCGCGTCGGGGGCTGTGTTTATGCAATGCTTTGGCCACCAGCTCCTTACCGGTTCCAGATTCGCCATTGATGAGTACATTGATATTAGAGTGCGACAGCCGGCCTATGGCTCGAAATACCTCCTGCATAGCGGGCGCACGACCAATCATCTCGGTGGTCACTTTGTCGTTGCTGCCGTCGTATCCAATGAGATTTTCCTCGGCTACGGCAAGCGCCCGGCGTGTCATTGCCACTACCTCATCAATATCAAAGGGCTTGGGCAAATATTCAAAAGCGCCATTTTGATAAGAGGATACGGCGTTATCTAAATCCGAGTGAGCAGTGGTAATGATGACCGGTAATTTAGGATGCTTGACCAGAATCTTTTCTAGCATATCTAACCCGTTAATCCCGGGCATGCGAATATCACTTATGACAACGTCAGGGATGTTGCTTTCAAGTTGCTCGAGTAGTGCCTCGCCATTGGTAAATACATCTACCTCAATACCGGAGCGGGTTAGCGCTTTCTCTAGTACCCAGCGAATAGATTTGTCATCGTCAACGACCCATACATGATTGGCCTGTTGCATAAAACTAACTCCTAAAACTGCTATGATTAAATTCTTAAAAAATATGTTTAGCGCTTTGTAAATTGGCTCGAATCAATAGCCAATTACAATGAATGAACCGTTAACTCAATCAAGTTATTGGCTGGTTAAATAGTTTGGCCCTCTAGCGGTAAGTAAATAGCAAAACGAGTTTCGCCGCGCTCACTGCTGCAGTCAATTAAACCCTTATGTTGGTTAATCACCGATTGGGCAATGGCTAAGCCAAGGCCCGAACTTTGTGCATAGCCGCTGACCATTGGAACGAAAATTTTATCGATCAAGTCTTCTGGTATTCCGGGGCCGTTATCAAATATTTCAATACGGCACACTAGTGCATGGCGACGCCGGCCAATAGTGAAGTGGCGATATATGCGTGAGCTGATTTGAATTGTTCGACCGGACTCCGTATAGAGGTCTTCATGACCTACGTCCGTTAGTGCGCGCACAGCATTGCGCGTAATATTTAATACGACCTGTATTAAGCGCTCACTGTCGGCAAGCATCTCTGGGATGCTTGGATCATAATCTGTGGAGATTTTAATTTGATCGCCAACTTCGACTTGAATTAGTTGCCTTACTCGCTCTAACACTTCATGAATATTTATTGTGGCAAATTCTATGGGCTCATTGGGTCCGAGCATTCGATCGACTAACTTGCGCAGTCGGTCGGCTTCTTGAATAATAATATTGGTATATTCTTTGAGTGCGGGGTCGTCAAATTCTTGCTCAAGTAATTGTGCCGCACCGCGCACGCCGCCTAGTGGATTTTTGATTTCATGTGCAAGCCCTTTGAGAAGTGCGTTGCTTGATTCTTGCGAAGAAAATAGCCTCGCTTCTTTATTAATCCGCAGCAGTCGATCGATGGGCTGAATTTCGACCATTAGGGCACTGCCTGGAATGTCATCAACCGGTGTGGCAGTGTAATCAACGGTCGCCTTGACCAGCTCGCTACCATGCAGTGAAGTGAGTACGGCCTCACGTTGTGTGTGGGGCTGCCCACTGTCCAGCGTTTCTTGCAAGATCCTCTCAGTTTCGCTGGCATCTATTAAAAGTTTACCAATAGCTTCTTGTTGGTGGCGGGCACCACTGAGCCCCAGCAATACTTCAGCTGCGGCATTGATATGGCTGAGCCGCAGTTTCTGATCTAAGAGAAGTACCGCGGTGCTCATATTTTCCAATAAGCGGGTATGTAGGTGTTCAGCAATCATAAAGAGGACCCATGCAATAAATGTACTCGATAGCCCAAAATTTGATATTTTTTTCGCATTTAAAATATAAATCTCTTATAAACAGTAAGTTACAATGCTTGGACTAGGCCGGCCTGCACCAATAATGTATTTTTTTAGCGGGTTAGAGCCCCTTGGCACGGGTGTAGTCTATCTCATGCACACATTTGGTGCGCGCGGTTCGGTGTAACTTTGGTAAGCATGGGGCAGCCCTTAGCACCTAGGCTGCGGTCGAAGATAGTGCACGGCTAACTTTGAAGTCTCAATTTCGGGTCAATGGGCATTAACTGAGCAGGGCAAGAGCTGTTACATTAGTCGCGGGCATATAGCGTAGAGAGGGAGTGGCGGTTTTAATGAGCCGATCAAAAAACAGAGGTGCTGTGAGGTTGAGTTTGATTGGGTTGTTGTGCCTTTCAGTCGGCATTAATATTTATTTATTGCTGCCGGTCCTAAAATCATGGTCAATTCCGAGCCTCTCATCTGAAGAGTCATTCGATCGGGCTGAGCCCGTCAATAATAGGCGTGCATTTTCGGCGCTGGCCCAAACGCAAGGTGATGCCTTAAACGCCGAAAATTTGCAGCTATTATTTGAAGCGGAAGATTTTCGCACGGCATTGCTAGGTTACCAATTGTTGCAACGCCAAAATCCTCGGCAGAGCCAACTGTTAAAGCAGTCGTGGTTGAAAATCGTAAGAGGGTGGCTCGCGCAAGAGGGTGCTTCGTATCGCGTGGTTGACTTCACTGAGGCGGGGCTTGATACGCAACCCAATGATTTCGATTTTAGACTGCTTCATGCAGAGCGTTATATAGCTAGCGATAATCCTGAGCATGTATTGCGGGCTATTGATATTTATTACGCGTTGCACAACGAATCGACACAGCCATTGCGCGGTGCATTGATTAGTGAAATACAAAAAATAGTAAAAAAGCAGGTTGATGTGTTAAGCGAGCAACAAGCGTGGCAGCCATTGCTGCGGCTGGCTGAGCGGCTGTTATGGCACGAGCCTATGCACCCGCCCTATATCTTTGTTTATGCGCGAACCTTGATAAAGCTTGAGCGCTACAGCCTCGCGAAAAATAGTTTGTTGAGTATTGTTTATGACGAGTACTACGGTGGCAAAGCAAAGCAGATGCTGGATGAAATTGCGCTGCTTGATTTATCTGATCAAGCCGTTGCGTTACAGGTTGACGGCGCGCATTATCGTGTCGCCGGGAGTATTAATGGGCGCTACCCTGTCAGCTTAATGATCGACACGGGCGCTTCGTTATCTGTAGTGTCGCCACGGGTTTTAACACAGCTGAACATTAATCCTGCGCCTGTTTTTGTGCGCAATGCGACGATCAATACGGCCGGCGGAAAAGTGAATGCACCTGTTTTTACCGTAGAGAACTTTTCAATCGGTGACTATAGCGTACCCAACATGGAGTTTGTGTTACTTGACATTGATGACGCTGCTGCCGGCGCAGGTCTGCTGGGTATGAACTTTTTGCGTAACTTCGTTTTTAAAATCGACCAAAAAAATAATTTACTGCTTTTATCAGCTAATTAACGCAGGCCAATTTTTTATCAGGCAGTGCGCGAGATTAGGTGCGTCGATAGGTAGGCCTATTGACTGGCAGGCTTTGTAATCGTTTGGCACCTAATGTGCGCATTGCTTTTTTAGTGTAAGTCTTCAATTAAGCTGGCTTGTGTTTCTGGGGCAATTTCGTCTATGTGTAGTGTGTAAGCCGGATGGTCTGTGCCTGCGGCGACACACTCGCCGGCTTTAGCCGCAGCGACCATAGGTGGCGTCAGCTCAAAGCGCATAAAATGTATGGCACTGGTTTTTTCGTCATTTTCGCGAGGCATATCTTCATCGGCTATAGCATAAACGCGCCCGTGCTGACCCACTTGAACATAAATATGACGCTCTAAACCTCTTAACGCAATCAGTTTTTGCTTGCGCTCTGCCACATCAGTAAATTCAATCATGAGCGTTGCTTTCCAATTACTGCCATCGGGCACTAATGGGTTGTAAGCTTCGAGCTCATCGAGAATGCCGGCTTCGTCAAACGTTTTTTCGGCGTGCAGCATTTCTTGAATTTGATAGCGGATAGTTTGCTCGTCCTCAAATTGAAGCAAAATATTGTCGCCAATAAATACCTTACGTGTTTTCTTTTGCTTGATGGCGGCTCTGCGTAGTTCGGCGCGCGCCTTGGCATAAGCTTCTAGGGTTAGTAATGAATCTTTTGTGATGGTAGGCATAATTAAATTCCGTAGGCTTTGCGCACTAAACTAATTGGGTGCGCTTGTTGAACGTCGGTGTTATGAAATTGGTGGATACCTTGCACAATATGCAGCGCCCCTAGCGGGCAATCACTGGCGATATAATTGGCATTGGCCTCATGCATTTTTTTAAATACGGGCTTGCCGATCTTCATGGCATGTTCATGTGATTCACGCTTAATACCATAAGTGCCTGCGTGCCCACTACAGCGTTCAGTTGTGTGAACTTGGCTGCCAGGTATCGACTTTAAAAACTCTTCTGTTTTCTTGCCAACATTTTGCACCCGCCCGTGGCAGGGAGTGTGGTACGCAATGCTACCTAGCTCTTGCTTAAAATCGGTTTTGATTAAACCGTCTTTGTCACGCTTAACTAAGTAGTTAAACGGATCCCAAAAGGCCGCGGCAACCTCCAGTACATCGCTGTCGTTAGGGAACATCAATGGAAGCTCCTGCTTAAACATTAATGTACAACTGGGTACGAGCGCTGTAATGGCATAACCGTCGCGCGCCAATTTCAGTAGGTGTGGAATATTGATGCGCTTGAGTGCTTCAACACCAAGTAGGTCGCCCTGTTCCAGCTTGGGCATGCCACAGCATACTTCTTTTTCCGCTACTGCCCAGGGTATATCGTTGTGTTCCAGTACTGCAATAAAGTCGTGTCCAATGCCAGGCTCGTTGTAATTGACATAGCAGGTAGCGAATAGGGCGACTTTTCCAGGCGTGCGATCACCGGCAATCACTTTGGGTGCTACCTGTAAACTTGGCTTATGTTGTTGGTTAAGCTGTTGGCGAAATTTACGCTTGGCTAACGGTGGCAGTTTTGCGTGTGCATCGATGCCCAGCGTTTTTTCTATGACCTTTCTCGCTGGTTCCCAAGTATTAACGGTATTGATAGTTTCGGTAATCAACGGGATGCCCGATAGTTTGCCAACGGTGTCCATGCTGGCAATTAAATTATCGCTGGTTTTTCCGCCAGTGCGCTGATGCTCTACAGCTTTAGCTCGCAGCATCAGGTGAGGGAAGTCGATATTCCAAGGGTGGGGCGGCACATACGGGCATTTAGCCATATAGCACATGTCGCACAGGTAGCATTCATCCACCACGTTTTTGTAGTCTTGTTTGGCTACACCGTCAACCTCGAAGGTTTCACTTTCATCAATTAAATCAAATAAAGTCGGAAAAGATTCACACAGGCTGACGCAGCGACGGCACCCGTGGCAAATGTCGAATACTCGCTCAAGTTCATCATCCAACTGGGTGGCATCATAAAACTCTGGATTTTTCCAATCCAGAGGGTGCCGAGTTGGTGCTTCGAGATTCCCTTCGCGAGGACCTTTAGCAGACATTATTGATCTCCAAATTAATCAATAGTTTTGAGGTGAACCGCAAGCTCACGATGTGGCTTGGGCTGAAAAATATTAACGTTACAAGAGGTTTTTTGGCTAAAAAAAAGCGCCGGGCTAAACCGACGCTTTTTGTATAGCCCCAATCGCACGAGGTAAAGGCGATTGCAATTTCCGACTAACTTAAGCTTCGGCGTTATAAGCTTCGAGCGTTTTTGCGAATTTATTCGCGTGGCTACGTTCAGCCTTGCCTAGTGTCTCAAACCAATCGGCAATTTCGTCGAAACCTTCTTCGCGTGCGGCTTTAGCCATGCCAGGATACATATCGGTATATTCATGTGTCTCACCGGCAATAGCCGCGGCAAGCGCTTCTGCTGAATTGCCAGCTGGCATACCCGTGCCAGGCTCGCCGCATCCTCCAGCAATTAAATGCTCCATGTGACCGTGCGCATGGCCAGTCTCGCCTTCAGCTGTATTGCGAAAAACATTCGCGACTTCTGGCGCGCCTTCGATGTCCGCCATGTTGGCGAAGTATAAGTAACGTCGATTGGCCTGCGATTCGCCAGCGAAGGCGTCTTTTAAATTGGCTTCGGTTTTGCTGCCTTTGAGTGACATGATTGATCTCCAGTTGTTAGTAAAATAAAAAAGTTTTCACGGCTTTCATGATGTGCTTGCCCCAGCATGATGGCGCGGCGAAGCACACATTCAAAAGAGCCTACAAGTGAAACTAAGTTATTGTAAGCTGTTTTTTGAGCCCGCTTCTACTATTTGTATCAATGCAGAGATGGTTTTCTTACATTCGTCGATAGTAATACTACGTAGCTGATATATCCGCAGATCAATGGTAGTCAGTGGATTGTGGGCTGTAAAATTGTTTGGTTCTATGGGTCTCATTGGTTTTAGCTATCACACCGGCAGCGAATTCATTCTCATGCCCCTGATGGTTGTAATTTTCTGCTGGGGGCGTAAATGCAATCTACTGGCGTGAGCTGGGCTTGGTTCGTTTAATAGCCGCTAGATGCTTTTCGGCATCGGTGACATTCTGTTCTAGCGCGCGTAGTTTTTCAAAATATTGCTCTGAAGGGCGCCCGCCACCGCCGGCGCGTCCGACAAAATCGCCCTCGGAGGCAATTACGCCTTGCTCAAGAGCTTTTTTTGCTTGGCTGAGTTGTTGCCGGGCTGCTAGCAATGATTGTTTCCATGCCTTAATTTCGTTTTTAGTGGGTCGGTTGGCTTTTTGTTGTTGTTCATCAGCCTGCCTTTTTTTTTGGGCTTCACGCAGCCACTCAGGGTGATTGTCATCAATGGCTTCGGGCGCAAGGCTAGTATTTTTGGATTTTTCGTCAACAGTAATGCTCTCGCTACTGAATTTGCCTGAGCGTTGATCGAGATTGACTGGCGGCTGATCAGTAAAGCTAATATTGCCGTTGGCATCAATAACCCGATAAATGTCAGCGCTGCTTGGGCTGCTATAGAGTAGTGCAACCGATAAGCAGGCAGCAATGGCTCTGTCAGTCAGCAGCCTAGCTAAGTGAGATAAGAGGTTCTGTTGCATGGTTGGCCTCGTTAGCGTTGGGGTGCATGTGTTGTGGGAAGCACCTAGTGTAAAGTATTCCGCAGCGGCTTTAGGAGCTATTTTTTGGCATAAAAAAACCCGCCGTTAAGGCGGGTTTTTATCTTACCAAGATCTCTTCACTAATTAAAAATTTAGCAAGAGTAGTACAGCCCAAATTCAATCGGGTGAGTAGTCATGGCTAATGCCTCAACTTCTTCACGTTTTAAAGCAATGTAGCCGTCGATCATATCATCGCACATTACACCGCCCGCCTTGAGGAATTCGCGATCTGCATCAAGCGCATCGAGTGCTTGCTCGAGGCTGCTTGCTACAGTTGGGATTCCGGCTGCTTCTTCAGCAGTGAGGTCATATAAATCGGTATCGGCAGCATCGCCAGGGTGAATCTTGTTTTTGATGCCGTCGATGCCTGCCATCAGCATTGCTGAAAAGGCCAGGTAGGGGTTAGCCGTACAATCTGGGAACCTTACCTCAATACGACGCGCCTTAGGGCTAGGTACGAATGGTATGCGGATAGACGCAGAGCGATTGCGCGCCGAGTAGGCCAGCATAACCGGCGCTTCAAAGCCCGGAACCAAGCGCTTGTAAGAGTTGGTTGATGCGTTAGCAAAAGCGTTAATTGCACGAGCATGCTTGATAACACCACCAATGTAGTACAGTGCGGTTTCTGAAAGGCCGCCGTAAGCATCGCCTGCCATTAAGTTAACACCATCTTTCGAGATAGATTGGTGGCAATGCATTCCGCTGCCGTTGTCGCCAACGATCGGCTTGGGCATAAACGTAGATGTTTTGCCGTAAGCATGGGCTACATTGTGCACGCAGTACTTGAGAATTTGTACTTCATCAGCTTTTTTGGTCAGTGTGTTCGGGCCAACGCCAATTTCACATTGGCCAGCTGTGCCTACTTCGTGGTGATGTACTTCTATCTCTAGGCCCATATCGGCCATGGCACGACACATTGCAGCACGAACGTCATGCAGTGAGTCGACTGGTGGTACAGGAAAGTAGCCGCCTTTAACGCCAGGGCGGTGACCCGTGTTGCCGTCTTCAAATGATTTACGGTTGGCCCATGCTGCTTCTTCAGAATTGATTTCGTAGCCGGCGCCGCTCATTTCGCTATGCCATTTAACGTCGTCAAAGCAGAAAAATTCAGGTTCAGGGCCAAACAATACTGAGTCGGCAATACCCGTTGATTTCAAATATTCTTCAGCACGAAGTGCTACTGAGCGCGGGTCACGGTTGTAGCCTTCGCCAGTGAGAGGCTCGACGATTGAGCAGCGCAGGTTAACGGTTGTTTCGTCGGTAAAGGGATCAACTACAGCAGTGCTGTCGTCAGGCATCAAAATCATGTCTGATTCGTTAATGCCTTTCCAGCCTGAAATTGAAGAGCCATCAAACATCTTGCCTTCTTCAAAAAATTTGTCATTAATTTCGTGAACAGGGATCGAAACGTGTTGTTCTTTGCCCTTTGTATCGGTGAAGCGCAAATCGACCCAAGTCGCTTCGCTGTCTTTTATAAGCTTCAGAGTGTTCTCTGACATGGTTAATCCTCCGGATCTAAAACCCAAACGTGGGTGGTTAAAAATGAAAAAGCTAAACGTTATGCAGATATATAGCGGTATCGAATGCGCTTCTTGCTACTGCCAACTACTCCAACTGCCGAGGCAATTGTGTTGAGGGGCGGCGATTTTATACTGTTTGGCTACCAAAAAGGTAGACCAATGGATAAATCACAGTTTCCATCTATGTTGCTGCCCATTGTGCAGTCGGCGCACAGGCTCTACTCGTCGTGCCATTGCCCAGCTGTGTACGTAATTAACAAACCAAATGTCAGCCTGTTTTTTAGCGCAAGACGGGCTGCGGCCGTCGACGAATAGCCAACTTACCCTCCCTATAAGCAAGCGGCGTACCATTAACTTGATCGTGGCCGAATGGGTAAGTAGCTGATTTTATTAAGTGATGCTCGCCAGCCTTTGAGCAAGGTGCACTTTATTGGTGCCTTTACTGATATCGGCACTAAATTGGTGCAAATTGTTGATTGCGAGACCAGCATGTGACTTTTGTCATGGCGCCACAATGTTGTAGAGCAGCTTTGTAAAAGAGCGGCAATTTTTGGGAGGGCGGCCTGCGAATGGGTACCTGAGTGGCGAGGCCGCTATACTGCACCCATGCTTTGCCGTGCTCCGCTGGTCGTTAACTCGGCTCTTTTGTTCGCGAGCTTCAGCTGCGAATTATCTGCTCTGGCACAGTGCCACTATTACTTCCATGGATCGATGCATGACTTTATTGCTCAAGCTTCAAGCAGGGCTCGCGGTGACGCTTTACTTGCTGCTCACTACGCTTCTGCTGCCGTGCTTGCCCTTACGCTTGTGGTGGCGTTCGCGTCGCGCGCCAGCCTACCGCGAACGTATGGCTGAGCGTTTTGGGTTGAGTTCGATTACGCCACGAGCTAACGGTATATGGGTGCATGCAGTTTCTGTGGGTGAAACTTTTGCCGCGACGCCTACGGTAAAGACATTGCAGCAGCGTTATCCGGATCGCCCCATCACTGTCACCACGACTACGCCAACCGGTTCGGAGCAGGTGACTAAAATTTTTGGTAGCAGCGTTGAGCATGTGTATGCGCCCTATGATTGGCCACTATGCATTTGGTTGTTTGTGCGCCGTGTGCGCCCAGCTGTGCTGGTAGTCATGGAAACTGAAGTGTGGCCGGTAACTATTTTGCTCTGTCGTTGTTTAGGTATCCCTGTGCTAATCGCGAATGCTCGATTGTCGAGTAAGTCGGCTAGTGGCTATCAAAAAATTCGTTGGTTATTGCAAGTAACGCTCCAGCGGGTATGGGTTGCGGCGCAGCATCAAAGCGACGCTGAGCGTTTTATTGCGTTGGGTGCTGCGCCAGCCTGCGTAGAGGTAACCGGAAGCGTGAAGTTCGATGTGCAGCTTGGGCCCGAGTTGCGCGCTGAGGCTGAAGTGGTTCGTGACCGTTATCGTGCGCAGGGCAAGCCATTTATTTGGATTGCTGCGAGCACACATGATGGCGAAGAGGTTGCTGCAATGCAGGCACATCAGCAGTTGTTGGCGCAGCAGCCTCAAGCCTTATTAATTGTAGTGCCGCGTCACCCCGAACGATTTAACTCAGTGGCAAAGTTGGCCGAGTCTTTGGGACTGGAGTGCGCGCGGCGCAGCCAGCATTCTCAGGCCGGCAGTTGCGTGCTTGCATCGACACAAGTTTTGCTGGTAGATACGCTCGGCGATTTGTTGATGTTTTATGGCGTGGCCGATAGTGCATTTGTGGGTGGCAGTTTGTGTGCAGTGGGCGGGCATAATTATTTAGAGCCTGCGATTTGGGCGCGACCTATATTAAGCGGCCCTCACACACATAACTTTGCGAACATTGCCGAGCAATTACAGGCTGTGGGTGCGCTGACGGTGGTGCACTCGTCTGATGAGCTGGCGAGCGCTTTATTAAATGCGTTAAAAAATCCTGCACAACTAAAAAAATCAGGCGATGCGGGTTTAGCACTGTTAGAGGTAAATCGCGGTGCTAGCGAGAAGCTCTTAGACTTTATCAGTCAGCGGCTGGATTAATAGCGGCCCTATGGCTGCAGGGCGCTAGTTTCAACAGGCCGTTACTTACTTGTTGCAATTTATTGCTTCAGGGCTTTAAGAGCTTGGCTGGTCACTCAGTGAAACGCCGTCGGGGGCTCTTAACCACTCGTTAATTCCGCTTATATCTTTTACGTTGATGGTGCCCGCCGCCTCTTTAAGTCGCAGCGAATTTAAAACATAGTCGTAGCGTATATTGGCAAAGTCGCGTTGGGCTCGATACAAATCACGCTGAGCATTTAACAGGTCAACAATGTTGCGCGTGCCTGCATCATAGCCAGCTTCGGTGGCTTCAAGCGCGCTTGTTGCCGATATGATTGCGCGTTGGCGTGCTTGCACACGAGCGGTGTCGGTGACGGTGGTTAAGTAGCTTGAGCGAGTGTCCTGAAATATACGCCGCTTAGTAGCCACTAAGTTGGCTTGTTCAGCTACACGCTCATAGGAGGCCTGTCTGCGTTCGGCGCTGCGCGCACCGCCAGAAAAAAGCGGCAGCGCGACGCGTAATTCTACGGAGGTTCCTTCGGTTCTACTAAAAGATGGATTTCTTTCGATTTCTTCTATTTTGTCGTACTCATCGATATCCGAGTCATTTTTTAAGTAACGAGCAACAGCCTGCACCGTGGGGGCCGCATCATAAATTTTAACGTTGCGGTTTTGATTGGCCGCCTCGAGCAGTTGTTCGGCCAGTTTAATTGAAAGATTATTTTGCGTGGCGTATTCCACCCAAGCAGTTTCGTTAGTGGGCGTTGGTTTTTCAATAGGAAAATCCAGCGACAGGACGTATAAATTGCGATGCTGCTGGCCAGTTATCGCTGCAAGCGCTTCATATGCAATGCCTACATTGACTTCTTCGGTTAAGCGGTTGGCAATGGCCAAGTCATAAGCAGCCTGTGCTTCATGCACGTCAGTAATAGCAATAAGCCCGACTTCATAACGTTGTTGGGTTTGCTCGAGTTGTTGGGCGATGGCTTTTTCTTCGGCGCGAGATGAGCTTAAGTTGTCGGCTCCGCGCAGCGCATTAAAGTACGCTTCAGCTACCCGTACAATGAGGGCTTGCTGGGCTACGCTGTACTGCAAAAGCGATTGACGCGCTACAGCTTTGCTTTGCTTATAGCCGAATAACGCCGATAGATTAAAAACATTTTGCGTTAGCGTAACCGAGTAGTCCTCTCTTTCTGTGTCGGTTTGAGCTGCGCCGCCAAAACTATTAGTAGAGCCGAAATTTCTCAAAGTACTTTCGTTAGTGTCGGCTTTGCTGTGAGAGTAGGCGGCTTTGACTTCTGGCAGCAATACCGCCAGCGCCTGTTGCCGGATCGTATCACCAGCAAGGTAGGTCGCCTCGGCCGATTGCAAGGTCGGGTCGTTATTGAGGGCTAGCTCATAAATATCCAGAAGGGTGTCAGCCTGAGCAGTTTGAGCTAGGGTGATGCAAAGCGCAAAGGCAGCGCTAAGGCATGCGTGGTTACAGCGGATGAGTATGGGCATGTAAAAGTCCGGTTCTATTAGGGGTTGGTTACAATAAGATCAGCTTGATCGATGGGCTGTGGTATCTGTGGTGTGCCTGTGCGTGCCAATTATAGTAGCAATAGCGCTGAAGTAGCAGCTCATTCGTATTAAGCCTTAGCAATACTCCATGGAGCATTGAGAGTGCAGGAAATCACATTATCCAAAGGATGAATGTTGTTACAATTTGCCCGTAGGGAATACGCAATCGCATGAGGTGCCAGATCACTGGAACTGCCGGAGCGTGGATTGAGGTATTCGTGTAGTAGGCCAATAAAGCCTCTGCTCCATTGAATATAAGCCATAGTTTGGTTGGGGTGCTAGGTTTTAAGGTGGGTTACTGACGAAATCCATAACGCAATAATTTGAGGCAGTGCAGCTAGGCGTGAAGCAAAAGTATCGTTTTGACATTAAGCGCATGAGCGCCGATTGCGAGGCTAATTATGTGCGGCTATGTCGATTGCTGCCTGAAATTGTTGCGTTGTCGCAGTGCGCGCGGACATTGGCCGATCCGTCGCAAGCGACCCAGGGTTTTAAGCAGTTGCAACGAGTGTTAGAAATAGATCTACCCTCATCGCAGTTGGGTGAATTATCGATTGCTGTGAATGAGCAGTGCCGTTACACCACTACATTAGCGGTCACGGTGCATATACATGGGCTGGCTGTGCCGGATGATTCTGCTCGCGGCGGCGTAAAGATGCTGGTGCGGCTTTATCATGATGTTCGTTTGGCCGAGGTGATTGCCTTTAGTGGCAAGCACAGCAAGTTGGCGAGTTATGAGTATCCTAATGAAGTGATGTTTCAGCCAGATGAAAAAGAACAGCAAAACCGTTTTTTGGCCGAGTGGCTAGGTTTAGGGTTAATCCACGGGCTGGCTTCTCATGATGATAGTCATAATGCAGCCGCTTTTTATGGCAAGAGTTAAGTATTTAAGGTTTTTCGGCGCATCTAAAGTCGCAGCTTTAAATACGATTAGTCTGCCTTGGTGACGTTTAAGAAGCGATTGAAAATTTAATTACCGGTAATAAGAGTGTGAGCGAAAAAGAAAACAGCCAGCCAAGTTTGAGGCAGCAGACCATGCAGATCGCAAGTAATGGCGATAGTGCTCTGCGCGTGTTACAAATCACCGACTGTCACTTAGGTGAGCAAGTAGGCGAATCGTTGGCGGGCATGGACACTGATGCGAGCTTGGACTTTGTCATTGAATTATTGCTACGCGAGCAGGGCTCAACGCCTAATGAGGGTGCATTAGCTGTCGACCTCTTGCTGGCTACCGGCGATTTATCTAATCACGGTACGGCTGCTGCGTATCAGCGACTTGATCAAAAATTACAGCCATTGGGTGTACCTATGGCATGGCTGCCGGGTAACCACGACATCCGCGACCTTATGATTGACACCGTGGGTCCGGATCGCTTGCCGCGCTTGATTCGTTTGGGTAATTGGGCGATCTGCATGCTCGACTCAGCGGTGCCTGGAAAAGTTGGCGGCGAGTTAGGCCCGAACGAGCTTGATGGCTTGCAGAGCACGTTAGAGGCGTTACCGGCAGATTGCCATATCGTGGTTTGCTTACATCACCAGCCCGTTCCGGTTGGTAGTTATTGGCTCGATCAGCAGCAAGTTGTCGACAGTGAGCAGCTCTTTGAAGTGCTGGGTGATGAGCCGCGGTTGCGCGCGATTGTTTGGGGTCATGTGCATCAAGAGTTTTCAGGCAGTGATGCGCGGCTGCCTGATGTGCAGCTTATGGCTTCGCCTTCTACCTGTATTCAATTTGCCCCCGATCAGCCTGACTTTACTATTGACGCGGCTATGCCCGGCTACCGTTGGTTTGATTTACACCCCGACGGCACGTTGCGAACCGGCGTATCACGGGTGGAAAATGTCGCGCTCGATTTAGATATGGCCTCAAGCGGTTATTAACAGCAGCTTGCGCCCGCTGATATATTTACACGGTTTTAATAGCACGCCTGCTTCGGCGAAGGCGCAGGCGACTTTGCGCTGGATGGCGCAACACTGCCCGAACGTTCGCGTACATATTCCGCCGCTGCCAGTAACGCCCGCCGCTACGGTCGATGCCATTGATGAATTGCTCCATGAGGTGTGCGATGACTTGTCTTACATAAAAAAGCCGCCTTTGGGTGACACTTCCGCCCAGCCATGTGCGCCGGTGTTTATGGGTAGCTCTATGGGCGGATTTTACGCCAACTATTTTGCGCAAAAATACGGTGGCAAAGCGGTACTCATTAATCCAGCTGTTTATCCGCACCGCTTACTTGCAGCTTTTTTGGGGCCGCAAATAAATCCTCATACCGGCGAAACCTACACGCTGCGCAAACAACATATGATAGAGTTGCAGGCCTTAATGGTTGACCCAATGACGCGCCCACAACAGCGCATGGTTTTACTGCAAACGGGTGATGAAACGCTCGATTACCGAGAAGCTGCCGACTATTATGCGGCAAGCGCTTGTCATGTTGAGCAAGGCGGAGATCATAGTTTTTGCCATTTTGAAAACTGGCTGCCAGCGATTGCTCAGTTTTTAGAAATCGACTCGCATGAGTAGAATGCGGGGACTAACGATAAAAAAGCACCCAAACCATAAACAGATTTATTGACATGATCGCTTGTATCAAGCGTCCTATCTTTGCTGTTTAATTTCGTTAATTACACAAATTATTAGTAGAATTTTTATGAGCAATTACAACGCTGAATCCATTGAAGTTTTAACGGGCCTTGAGCCTGTGCGCAAGCGCCCAGGTATGTACACCGACACTCAACGCCCTAATCATTTGGCGCAAGAAGTTATTGATAACTCAGTTGACGAAGCTCTAGCCGGTCATGCTGCGCAGATAGATGTGATGCTTTACAAAGATGGCTCTGTTTCAGTGAGTGATGACGGCCGCGGGATGCCGGTTGATGTTCACCCGCAGCATAAAATTTCTGGGGTTGAGTTGATCCTTACTAAGCTCCATGCCGGAGGAAAGTTCTCTAATAAAAACTATCAATACAGCGGCGGTTTACATGGGGTGGGTGTGTCGGTGGTCAATGCTCTCTCCAGCAGGCTTGAAGTTGATATTAAACGCAACGGCGTGCAATACAATATAAGCTTTGCTGACGGTGAGCGTAAAAATAAACTAAAAGAGACCGGTACAGTAGGCCAGCGAAATACTGGAACGACCGTGCACTTTTGGCCGAATAAAAAATATTTTGACTCAGCCAAAATATCGGTGCGCAGCTTACAGCATGTGTTGCGTGCTAAAGCAGTCTTGTGCCCCGGGCTTAAGGTAACGTTTCTTGATGAGCAAAGTGGCGATAAAGATGAGTGGTTTTATGAAGACGGCCTTAAAGATTACTTAATTGCGGCAACAACAGGCTGGGATGTATTGCCCGCGACGCCTTTTATGGGCAGCTTTGCGGGCGAAACTGAGGCGGTTGATTGGGCGATACAATGGCTGCCCGAGGGTGGCGAAATTGTGGCTGAAAGTTATGTCAATCTTATTCCTACCGCACAAGGTGGCACCCATGTGAACGGTTTGCGTACCGGCGTGTTAGAGGCTCTGCGTGAGTATTGCGAGTACCGTAATCTATTGCCGCGCGGGCTAAAGCTCACCGGTGACGATGTATGGGACCGCTGCTGTTATGTGCTGTCAGCTAAGCTGGGCGACCCGCAATTTTCTGGTCAGACGAAAGAGCGACTGTCATCACGCGAAGCGGCAGCTTTTATTTCTGGTGTGGCTAAAGATGCATTGGCATTGTGGTTAAATCAGCATACGGATGAAGGGGATTTAATTGCCGAGCTGGCCATAAGTCGTGCGCAAGTGCGCTCTCGATCAGCTAAAAAAGTGGCACGTAAAAAAATCACTTCAGGCCCTGCACTGCCCGGCAAGCTGGCTGATTGTTCTAGTGATGACCCAAGCATGGGGGAGTTATTTTTGGTGGAGGGCGACTCGGCTGGCGGTTCAGCTAAGCAGGCGCGCGACAGGATTTTTCAAGCTATTCTGCCGCTGCGAGGAAAAATACTAAACTCTTGGGAAGTTGAGTCGGTCGATGTGCTGAGCTCAGATGAAATTAATAATATCACTATCGCCTTAGGTATTGATCCGGCGTCTAACGATTTAACTCGGCTGCGCTATCACAAGGTATGCATCCTCGCCGATGCGGATTCCGATGGCCTGCATATCGCTACGCTGATTTGCGCGCTCTTTGTGCGCCACTTTAAGCCTTTGGTTGCAGCAGGCCATGTTTATGTTGCCATGCCTCCGCTGTATCGCGTTGATGTAGGCGATAATGTGTATTACGCACTTGATGATGCCGAAAAAGAAGGTGTGCTTGAGCGCATAAAGGCAGAAAAAAAGCGTGGCAAAGTTAACGTCCAGCGTTTCAAAGGCCTGGGTGAGATGAATCCTCTGCAGTTGCGTGAAACCACTATGTCGCCCGATACCCGCCGACTTGTGCAGCTCACTACGGGGGCGGGCGATGGCACTGAGCAATTGCTTGATATGTTGCTTGCGAAAAAGCGTGCGCCCGATAGAAAAAAATGGCTAGAAACTAAGGGTGACTTGGCGGAGGTTGTATAGGCAGGCCTCCTTACATCATCGCTTTTTCAATGTTCTTTTTGGCTTGTCAAATAAAAACTCCGCTTCTCTTGGGTCGTGTACTATGAAAAAAAATGTTGTTTTTTTTATGTTTACATGGCTTTGGTCATGCATGGCTCTGTCAGATCAGCAGCCCGACAAGGTCATTGTTTATAAAGCTATAGATGGCTACGAACTGAGCCTCCACGTATTCAATCCGCCGGGTCACCAATCAAGTGACAGCAGGCCCGCGGTGGTTTTTTTCTTTGGTGGTGGATGGGTTGGTGGTCAGCCTGAGCACTTTTATAGGCAGAGCGCCTATTTTGCGTCGCGAGGCATGGTTGCGATTTCTGCCGAGTACCGCATTAAAAAAATCCATAGCACCTCGCCTAAAGAGGCTTTAATAGATGGTAAGTCGGCTATTCGTTGGGTGAGGATCAATGCCCAAGCCCTTGGCATTGATCCTACTAAAATTGTTGCAGGTGGTGGTTCAGCCGGCGGGCATATAGCTGCTGCCACGGCGACTTCAAAAGGTTTTAATGAGCCTGATGAAGACGCCACTATTAGCGCCCGACCCAATGCATTAGTGCTTTTTAATCCCGTCTTGGATACAGGTCCTGATGGTTATGGATATGGTAGGGTTAAGGACTATTGGCGGGACTTTTCACCGCTGCACAATTTAGATGCGAATACACCACCCACTATTATTTTTCTTGGCACTGAGGATAAGATTATTCCGGTTGCGGTCGCTGAGTCGTATCAGAAGAAGATGAATGAAAACAAAACTCGATGTGATTTGTTTTTATATGCCAATGAATCGCACGGATTTTTTAATAATTCAAAGTATGCTGAAACTTTGTTAGAAGCCGATCGATTTTTAGTATCTTTGGGCTACCTAGGGACTAAGCCGGAGCAATAAAAAAGACAAGTTTTGTGCTGGCATTGCTAGCCTGCCAGCTTGCTTGTCCGATTTCGCGCGAATCTCATTATGTCGCCATTAAATAAATCGATAAGGTAATCGGTGTGTGGTGGTTTGATGTGAGAGCATGAAAACCCATAGGCATTCATTTGTAAGCTCAGTTTGTTTTTTCGGCCGCGACCGGGATCAACGAGAATGACTTCGCACGAATCATTAGCGTGATTTTCAATAAATTTCGCCAGCTCTTTTATATGGTTGTCTTCGTATAAAAGATCGCTGCCGATGATTAAATCAAAGCAGCCGAGCTTATCGGATGCATCAATCCAATTGGTTCGCTCAAAGGCAATTTCTTTATCGCTGTTGAGAGCGGCGTTGCGCTGCAAAAAATAATTAACTTCGGGGTGATAATCGGTAGCGGTAATGTCTGCCTTTTGCTTATTAAGGAGCAGGCTGGATAGTCCCATGCCGCAACCAATTTCCAGAATTCGCTTTCCTTGGGTCTCAAAAGTTGAAATATAATGTGCGAGCACCATACTCGATGGCCAAATCACTCCAAACATTGGCCACAATGCTGATGATATTCCAAGTTCAAGCGCCTCCCCGCTTGGGTCACTGAATTGATTTTTATTTTTTAGTGTACACAAATGGATGTCTATCTGATCAAATTCGATAGTTTGATAGCGGACTCGCAAAGCAGGCATCATCGTTTGTTGTGATCATCCAGTAGGGTAGGCGAGGCGGCTTATATGAGTGTGTGCCGAAAAGGTGACTCTAGAATATAGCTATTAAAAGTAACTGCAAGGTAATCATCCGCTTTAGGGTGGGGGGAGAGTTTGCGGAAAATCTAAAAGCAGCGCTAGTAGCAGGTTTGCTGCCGGTTTTCGTTCTATTGCGATCAGGTTCGTGGTTTTGGCGATTTTATGTGCATGTTTCTAATGAAGCCTATAAGATCTAGTCTTTACAAGGACATATTAATTTAATAATTAAGTGGGGTGTTTGGATGTTAGATAGCATTTGGAGTCTTTTCCAGCAAAGTTCAATGAATGCAGACGATACAGCATCTGCCGGATCTGGGGGTTTACAGGGCCAGGTGGACACACTGATTTTGGCGAATCAGGCAATGTGGGAAATACTCGCAGGCCGGCTCGACGTGTCGGAAGGCGAGCTTGTAAAAAAGATGAATGAAATAGACCTACGAGACGGTAAGCTGGACGGAAAGATAACTAAGCAGGCAGTGAATGCTATAAATTGCCCTGACTGCGGGCACAAAATCGCTAAAAAAAGAGCTAACTGTTACTGGTGTGGTACGAAGTTGCAAGGTGAAAGCTTGTTCGTAAAGTAGAGAGGTTTCAATCGGCATGCCTAACAACAATCCAGCCACTAATATTTTTGAGTCAATTCCTGAGGATCTTGCTCAAGAGTGCTTCACGACACTGGCGCAGGCTCAGAGTGTAAAGATTGAGAGGATTGTGTCAAAGGGGCACGCTTCTCGAAGTGGCGATTGGTATGATCAGGCCGATAACGAGTGGCTGATAGTGATCAAAGGCCAAGCCATCCTCTCTTTTGCCAGCGAAAGCGATATTTATCTTGATGTAGGAGACTATCTCAATATTCCTGCACGCAAAAAACATAGAGTTAAATGGACGCCGTCCGATGTCGAAACGATATGGTTGGCAGTGCACTATCGCTAGCTATGAACGTTGCGTGAAAAGCATTGGCGCAGAGGCGGCAGCGCTGATTTAACGGCTGTATCGTAGATAGGTTTTTAAGAAGTTATGGTAGACTGCGCGCACATTTTTTGTGCCTCTATAGGCCGCAAGGATTGAAAACTCTGCGCTCGTTTTTTTTCGCCTTTCTTCCCTTGACCAAGGACTACCAATGAAAATTTGCGGTGTTGAACTTACGGGTAGTGATGCAGTGATTTGTTTGCTCGACCGTGATCGTGGGCAGCTGCATATCCCTGACTGTAGGGTCCGTAAGCTGACTTTAAAAAAAGACCATGATCGCGAAGATTTGCAACAGTTTCAGTCAACATTTGCCAAGTTGATGAGCGATTACAGTATTGACCGTGTTGTCATAAAAGAACGCTTGCCTAAAGGCAAGTTTGCCGGCGGCGCCATCAGTTTCAAGTTGGAAGCTGCTATTCAGCTTATTGAGGCGCTAGACGTTAGTTTACTTTCCGCCGGGCAAATAAAATCCATTTTGGCTGCTAACCCATTGTTGATGCCGTTTGCTGATACGGGCTTAAAGGTTTTTCAAGAGACTGCATTTTCTGCGGCTTATGCGGCACATATGTCGGCTGAATAGAAGTTGTCTTATGTTGCGCTGTCTCACCAAGCGTTCGTATTATTGCCGGAGGTTCACGGTCACCAGCAATGATTATCCATTCAACACGGTGATAGTGAGAGCCGATATAACTGAGACTTTTAGTTGAGGGTTAGTTCCATGCCGTCACGTTACTTAAACAATGTTCAGCTCTACCATTTTACGACATGCCCGTATTGCATAAAGGTTCGGCTTGCTATGAAAATAATGGGTATTGGCATGGAGTGCAAAAATATACATGCCAATGCTGAATACAGGGCGCAACTGATTACTGGTGGTGGCAAGCCTCAGGTTCCTTGTCTTCGCATTGTGCACAATGATGCAGTGCGCTGGTTGTATGAATCGAGCGATATCATTCAATATCTCAAGCAGGCTAAGTGACATTTGTACCTGCCTGACATCAACTAATAAAAAGCGTGCTAAGACCTGATGAAAAAGCCACTGCACGAGGTTTATGACACATTTGCCCACACCTACGAAGCCAGTCGCGGGCACTTTGACATCTCTGACCTGTTAGATAATTTTTATGCGCGATTACCGCTAGCCAATCGCGCATTATTAGATTTGGGTTGTGGGGCGGGTGAGCCAGTTGCACAATATTTCCTCGACCGAGATTGGTCGGTGGTTGGTGTGGACTTTTCAGAAAAGATGATTGAGTTGGCTGGCCGTTACGCCCCTGCAATGCAAGCATTGCATGCCGACATAACGGAAGTCGATTTTTATGCAAATCAATTTGAAGCGATTACAGCAACCTATAGTTTGTTTCATATTGGCTCAAATCAACATGCAATATTGTTTAAAAAAATGTATGAATGGTTGCTTCCAGGAGGTAAGGTATTATTCACTTATGCCACTCGGGAGTACACGGGCAGTGAAGCATTTGATGGCTACAAAATCTTTTTGGGGCAAGAGCTCTACTATAGCCATAAGCCGCCTAGTGATTTATACGCTGATTTAAAACATATAGGTTTCTATATAGATGTTGCCGAATATAAAAGCATTGGTGATGAGGTATTTTTATGGGTTACGATGAGTAAGCCTGAAGGGTAAACCGGTAGCGGTGCATGTGCTGATGCGCCAGTATATTCTGCCAAGAAAAATTATTTCGTTTATGTAAAACTGTTGTTTTTTAAATTTAATGCCTGCTGGACTCCCCCGAATATCTAAGAGACTATTTTTAATGCGAGAAGTTGAAATTACCCATGAGCCTGTTGCGCTGTATAAAATTCTTAAATTC
The DNA here is from genome assembly GCA_905478995.1 of uncultured Pseudomonadales bacterium. Classification (GTDB taxonomy): domain Bacteria; phylum Pseudomonadota; class Gammaproteobacteria; order Pseudomonadales; family UBA7434; genus UBA7434. Next base: position 56,014 of record CAJQKT010000015.1, read on the forward strand.
GAAGGCGTTGTCGCCAGTGGCGGCGAAGCAAAATCGGCGATTGACGACGGTTTGGTGAGCGTCAATGGCGTAGTAGAAACTAGGCGCCGAAAAAAAATTATAGCAGGTGATGTGGTTGAATATAGGAATGAAAAAATGACGATATTGCTTGTCTAAAGACCGTGGCTAAGCGGGCATCAATTCTGATGCGCAATGCCTTAAATCCTTCAACGAGGAGATTATCCATGAAAACATTTATTCTTACTCTGAAATGGCGGTCCCTATTTGCAGCAGCGCTGTTAACAACGAGTTTATCGGTACTGGCCGAGGGCGATGAGCAGGCTATTAGAGATGCAGCTGCAGATTTTTATCAGGCGCTGAACAGTATGTTTAAAGGTGATCTTGAGTCTATGGAGGCCGTGTGGTCGCACGCCGCTGACATCACCTATATGGGGCCTACAGGAGGCTTGCATTTAGGATGGAGTGCCGTACTAAAAGATTGGCAGTTACAAGCCGCGATGAAGTTAGGCGGTTCAGTTGAACCGCTAGATATGCAGATTTTTGTGGGAGAGCAGCTAGCGATTACTCAAAATTATGAAAAAGGAACCAACCAAAATAGCGAAGGCATAGACGTTGTTATCATGATTCGAGCAACTAACATCTTTCGCAAAGAGGGCGGCGCGTGGAAAATGATTGGCCACCATACCGATTTACTACCTCACGTGCAGCAGTGATTGGGCAGCAGGCTCTTGGTCAGACCGATAGTCATCAAGCAAAATTGACGGAATACTTGGCCCGAAAAGTAAAGCTTGCGGCGGGCATATTTTTCGCAAAACACTAAAGCTATCTATCAACAGCGCCCAATATTTTTTCAATGCTAATCAGGAGATTGAAGCATATGGCTTATACCTCAATTGTTTTTAAGCACCCACATACTGGAGCCATGAGGCAGGCCCCTGTGGGTTTTTCTTGGACAGTTTTCTTTTTTGGTTTCTTCCCGCCATTGTTTCGTGGCGATTGGAAATGGGCTGTTATTATTTTCCTACTTTCATTGCTTACCATGGGTCTTAGTAACTTGGTGTTTATGTTTTTGTACAATAAGTTTTATATTAAAGATCTTATTGGTACCGGCTTTAAGGCTGAATCGATTGCCAGTGGCAATATGGCCGAGGCCGATCAAAAGATTGGTATGGAAATTCCGCGCATAGACCCCGCTGTCTGAGTAATTTTTAAATAAGGCCACTTACTTTTTTTCGCCGATTGTGCGTGGAAGATTCGGGTTTGTGCATAAAAATATTACGGGTATGAGTTGTGATGAATGTTAAAAAAATAATTGCTAGTTTTGTTGTTGTTGTCAGTATGGCCCAGCTTAATGCTGAGGAGTTGTTACGCACTGAGCAAACATGGGAGGGGGCCGATATCGAATACCCTACGGGTACTCCAGAAGTCACTTCTATTAAACTCAATATAGCCGAAGGTGAACTCACGCCGTTCCATTGCCATCCTGTGCCAACTGTTGGTTATGTTTTGCAGGGCGATCTGGAAGTAGAGACAAAAGACGGCAAGAAAAAAATGCTCCATAAAGGCGAGTCGGTGGTAGAGGTTTTGCGCACGGTCCATCGGGGTCGAGCTGTTGGCGGCCCCGTTGAAATCGTAGTCTTTTACATAGGCGTTACGTCAATGCCTCATACAGTGCTTCCGGAAAATGATCCTGATCATGAATATTGCGATGGTTAAAATCATTTAAGCATCAACATCATACGCAGTAGCGTAGAATCCGCCTTAGGCTAATTGGGGTTGATTATTTTTATAGTTATTCAGGCTCATTTTTTAACGATAGGCTCTACCGGAAATATTTAATGAAAGTACTCATAGTTTTAACCTCGCACAGCAAATTGGGCAATACAGGTAATAAAACGGGCTTCTGGTTAGAAGAGTTTGCTAGCCCCTATTACGCATTAAAGGATGCTGGGGCTGAGATCACGTTGGCATCACCGCAGGGCGGACAGCCGCCGCTCGATCCGAAAAGCGATGAGCCCGATGCGAAAACTGAAGCAACTCAGCGCTTTTCTAAGGATGTTGCCGCGCAAGCGCAGCTGGCTAATACCGTTGAACTGGCTGATGTCAGTGCGGGTTCGTTCGATGCTGTATTTTATCCAGGAGGGCATGGTCCGCTATGGGATCTGTATAGTGACGCTAATTCTATTGCCCTGATTCAAGACTTTATTGCAGCTGAGAAATATGTGGCTGCAGTTTGTCATGCTCCAGCAGTATTATTAAAAGCAAAAGACCCCAACGGTAGGCCATTGCTTGAGGGAAAAAAAGTGACGGGCTTCAGTAATTCTGAGGAGGCTGCGGTTGAATTAACTGATGTGGTACCCTATTTACTTGAGGATGAATTGATGAAAGTAGGCGGAATTTATCAAAAGGTTGAAGACTGGCATCCCTTAGCGGTCGTTGATGGTTTGGTTATCACAGGGCAGAACCCTGCTTCTTCTCAGGTGGTGGCTCAAGCGCTATTGCAAACCGCGAGTTAGCGTATAGGTCTTGAGATAAATCGATAGTAAAGTTTAAGTTTTTCTATGTTAATTGAGGAATAAAAATGTTCAGTCACATTATGATCGGTGCAAATGATGTTCAGGCTTCCAAAGCTTTTTATGATGCTATTTTAGGGACGATGGGCTTTGCTCCAGGCACAATTGATGAAAAAGGACGCTGTTTTTATTTTACCGATACCGGTATTTTTTCTATTACGTTGCCTATTGATGGGCAGCCAGCAAGCCATGGTAATGGCAGTACTATTGGGTTTGCGGCAGATTCACCGGCCACTGCCGATGCTTGGCATGCGGCAGGAATTGCCAATGGTGGCACGGCTTGTGAGGATGCTCCAGGTGTTCGAGAAGGGGGGCTGGGTAAACTTTATCTTGCTTACTTGCGCGACCCGGCCGGTAATAAAGTTTGCGCGCTTCATCGCATAGGGTAGATATAGTGTGGCTATAGGGTAGGCATAGTCAGCACTGATAAAGGCTTTTTTGTTTTGCGGCTTGTGCGGTTCGTTTTTTTTCTGGAGATTTTTATGTTCAGAGGCTACCAAGTCTGTGAGTGTTTATGCGATCTATAGGTTGGTTTTTGTGCTGTGCATTCGTAGCTCTTGCACAGCCTAAGCTGGCTTTTTCGCAAAGCCAATTGCCAGGCGATAGTGCAAGTGCTTCTTCAGAAAGCCCGATCGTTATTTATCAGGCAAAAGATATTGTCACTCTCGATCCTGATAAACCGAATGTTGAAGTCGTTGCGGTCAAGGGCGACAAGATATTTGCTACGGGATCGTTGAGGCAAGTTAAAAAAATTATAGGCAAGCAGTCTTTTGTTATTGACGATACGTTCGCAGAGACGGTTTTTGTACCGGGCTTTGTCGCGCAGCATGACCATCCTTTTTTAGCGGGAATTACTATGACATCCGCAATTATTTCAATTGAAGATTGGGTGTTGCCGGAAAAAACTTATAAAGCGGCAAAAGGGCAGGCCGAATATATCTCGCGATTGAGAGAAGAAGAGTCAAATCTGAACGACCCAAACGAGCTGTTACTTAGTTGGGGTTATCACCACTATATGCACGGTGAGCTTAGCTCGTCGAAATTGGATGCTATTAGTAGTGTCCGACCTATTATTGTTTGGCACCGATCAGCTCACGAGATGTATTTTAATTCCGTCGCGCAACAGAAATATGGCATCAGTCGCCAATGGCATAATACACTCAATGAAGCTGTGAAAAATCAAACTGATTTTGACAGTGGGCATTATTGGGAGCAAGGATTTTTTGCGATAGTGCCTTTAGTCATGCCTCTATTCACCGAGCCTAAACGACTCCAAGCCGCGTTAGAGTTTTTCGAAAATTATCTTCATGTGGCAGGTATTACATTGGGAGCCGAACCTGGCGGGCTGCTTTCTAGGGCGTTACAAGATGCGCAAAATTCTGTCTTGAGCGATGCCGATACACCCTTTCGTTTTTACTTTATTGCTGACGGTAAATCATTAGTCGCTTTATATGACAACGAAAGTCTTATTTCTAAAACAGAAAGTTTGTTGGGATGGGGCAATGGCATGACCGATTTTTTGCCCAAGCAAGTAAAGCTCTTTGCCGATGGCGCTGTTTTTAGTCAGGCGATGCAGCTTCGGGAAGATTACAGCGATGGCCATGGCGGCGAGTGGATGATGGATTTGGATGTATTTGCACGAGCCTTTCAAATCTATTGGGACAGTGACTACCAAATTCATGTTCATGTGAATGGCGATAAAGGCCTAGATATGGTTTTGGATCAGCTTGAGAATAATATCAAGCGTAATCCACGTATCGACCATCGAACAGTGTTAATTCATTTTGCTGTATCACAGCCCGACCAAATAGATAGAATCAAAAAACTCGGCGCGATTGTTAGTGCGAATCCGTATTATCCTGTAGCGTTAGCGGATAATTATCGCTCTAATGGGCTGGAGCCTGCCCGCGCTGACAATATGGTTCGGTTGGGAGACATTGAACGGGCAGGGATTTCCTACTCACTACATTCAGACATGCCTATGGCGCCGGCACAGCCACTTTTTCTTATGTGGTCAGCCGTGAACCGGATAACTAATGACGGGAATCTACGCGGTGCAGAGCAGCGAGTCAGCCGTTTAGGCGCATTGAGGGCTGTGACTTTGGATGCCGCATATTCACTGCGTTTGGAAAAACAACTGGGCAGCATTGAGCCCGGAAAATTGGCTAACTTTACTGTACTTGGCGAAAACCCAGTGACAATTGATCCTTTGGAGATTAAGGATATAAAGGTTTGGGCAACGATTCACGAGGGGCGCATCTTCCCTATCAAAAACATTTCTGAGGTCACGAGTAAAAATTTATTGGTACCATTATCTGCTGGTCACTAGTCGAAACGTGTGACCTGCTATGTTAAGTTCAAGCTAAGGAATGAACCATGAACTGGGGCGCACTGGGTGCAATTTCAGAAACGATAGGAGCGATCGGCGTGATTGCCTCGCTGCTTTATGTGGCTTTGCAGGTTCGTGCCAATACGCGCGCTTCGGCAGTCGAGGCTAAGCTTGCGTCTACGCGTTTTTACGCCGAATTTTTGGATAAGCTCATCGAGTCGCCTGAGTTGAACGATCTTTTTAGTCGTGGCCGATCCGACTTTAATGCCCTGGAGCGAGACGATCAATTTCGATTCACTAATCTAGCGTTACGTGCCTTTACTATTTTTTCAGCTAATTGGTTTCAGTATCGGCAGGGCACATTGAATGAGCAAGATTGGTTTGAGCAGATGGCAATCGTTAATTTTTGGTTGCGTGGAGCAGGCATACAGCAATGGTGGAATAAAACAGGCAGGCTTATGTTTGGCAGTGATTTTGTCAATTTTATAGACGTGGCCATAGAAAATACCAATGCCTAGCCGCATAACCATGAATAATTTATTTATGTTTCTAAATTCGGGATTTTAACGACTGATGCAGCAGCTTCTTAATCAACACATACAGTGCCCATACTGCGGTGAAGTTATTGAGGTGTTAATTGACTGCTCAGTACCAGAGCAGGAATATATTGAAGATTGTCAGGTGTGCTGTCGTCCGATTAGCTTTAATGTGACTATTGACCATGAAGGCGATGCGTCGGTTGTTGTAACGCATGAAAATGAATAGTCTCAAGCGAGGAGGTTGGTTTGGCATTTACACTAACATTTTTTCAAATTTTTTCATGGGGCATTTATTTAATTGCGCCTTTGTTGATGATATTTTTTTTGGCGATAATGATATTAGCTTTAATTGCAGGGCGTATTGAATCTTGGAATAAATTCGACGCGTTATACTGGGGCTTTATTACAGCCTTAACCGTCGGTTATGGCGATATCAGGCCTGTAAAAAAAACGACGAAAAGTTTGTCGGTTGTGATTGCGGCGTTCGGTATTATGTTTTCCGGTATGCTCGTTGCCATAACCATAGAGGCCTCTACGCGAGCTTTTAAAATACACATGGATCCTGAAGTTATGCGTGTGATTGAGGCGCGAATAGGCTGAATGCCTGCGTGACGATTGGGCGTTGCTGTTTTCGGTTGGGTGCGCCCGATGCATTGAACAATTATGAATAGTCGGCTCACCACGTTAAATGCCACCTTATCTGAGCCGATGGTGTGTTGGTTGGCTACGCTTGGGCAGCTTAATGATGGGTAATTTTGACGCAGGCCTATCAATTGGCGTCTAAAAGGCGCAAGCTTGCTAAAGACTTAGCCTGTTGCTGCTTGATCGCTTGAAGAGGGTGTACTCCTCCACTTCGGTCGGCTCTTATTATTAGATGCCCTCACAATATAACCCGTTGAATTCTTAGCTATAACAAGCCTGTCACACTGCGCCCTTCAACAGGGTTTATTGCTTACGCAAGGCTATAGCGGCCTTTTTGAATATTGAAGGTATAAGAGATGTCGGATAAGTTTTTTTTCAACGGGCGTCAGGACGCGCGTCAAAATCATACAAATCACGGTTATCAAACAAAAGCGGCCGCTAAAACGGGCAGCAAAAAATACCCGCTGCAGTTAGTTGTAACGAATGACGAGCGAAAGCAAGAAGTTGAGCGATTAGTGGCCGAAGCCGATTTATATGCTGAAATTACTCTTGATACGACGGCTAATGGCGTAGAATCCATCGCAGAGCTTACTGCCTTGCTTAATAAGGCATCGACTCTCGTATTGGATAAGACTCCCGCGCGCAATGATCCTTGCCATTGTGGCAGTGGTAACAAGTACAAAAAGTGTTGTGCTTAAACCAAAATGGACTGAACGCATGAACCGGATTGATCAACATAAAATTAATCCCCGTAAGTTGCTCAATAGTAAGTGGACCGCAGCAAAGCCGAGCAACAAAGAAAAGCATTTTTTAGTGACCGATGTCGAATTTGATGATGATGAGATTGTAGTTGCTTGCGCCATTGAGGCCATTATTTCAAAGCGCACTATGGCAATTGACTGGCACGATTTAAAAGATTCAACGCAGTGGCTAGCTGGCTGGAAATAGTTTTAATTTTTTAGCAAGCACCATCGCACCTTATATTCGAACCGGTGAATTCGAATATAACTTTTAAAGTTCACCAACAATATGAGTAAAAGTAATGAGTAAAGGTACAGTTAAGTGGTTTAACGCCGACAAAGGTTTTGGTTTTATTACTCCTGAAGATGGCAGCAAAGATCTTTTTGTTCATCATTCAGAAATTCAAAGCGGTGGTGGTTTTGCCACGCTTAATGACGGACAAGCAGTAGAATTTGAAGTTGGCCAAGGTCAAAAAGGACCCTGTGCAAATAAAGTTGTAGCAATATAATTTGTTACGAATAACAAAGTGCCATTTGGGTGGCGGCATACTGCGCCCAAATGGCACTGCGTTATGCTTTTATAAAATGCAATTACCGATTTAGAACCCTCTCTAATGCGATTAAAAGTCGCCACTTCCTTTAAAATCCTTTTGTGATTTCTCTGCCTTATTCAGCTTGAATTGTGCCGTGCACGGTGCTGTTGTAAAATTATGGTCGTTGAAATATGGCTGAAGCAAAAGGGTCATATTAGTGTGCCCCTACCAGTATCCTGTGTACCTGATGCTCAGATTTGCGATATGCAACGGTGTGATCATCGAGATGTAAGGCCAATAAAAATTATTTGTACCCCAGCACCGTGACTCCGGGAGAGATCTTTTTGATTATAAGGCCACGCTGTGGTCGTCTCGGAGTATTGCGGGCTTGGAGCATTGGGCTTTTAATGGTTGCGGTAAAGGATTTACTGATCATCTTCAACAAATTGTATCTCTGTTAGGTGGACTTGATGTGCCTACTATAAAAGTCGGGGCTTATGGTCCTAGCTTGTCCTGGTATGACATTTACATGACGCGAGAGAATGCTGTGGCCGCACATGCGATGCTTAACGGTAAGCGCTTGTTGCCAGTTCACTGGGCTGCCTTTAATATGGCGCGCCATATTGGGACGAGCCTATTGTGCGAACGCTTAAGGCCGCTAAGGCTCCGCACATACCAGTTGTTACCCTTCGCGCGCGCGAAGTGGTGACAGCGGGTTAGCCTTTCCAATCGGACCAGTGGTGGGAAACAGTCCAATAGAGCGCACTAGTCGCCCAGAATCGCCCGTTTTTAGGGCTTTAAGCGGCTTAAAACGAGATTTTTCTATGGTCGGTGGTGAAATACGCTCATGCCGTTGTTTTTAGCGACAAATTGGATTTTAGATCACGGCGGATTCGTGTATAAAACTCAGCCTGCGACGTTTCCTTGTCAGTTCGATGGTTAATGTGGCTTGTAGGTGCAACCTTGCGAGGTTTGCTAGAGGCTTATTGGGGCTTTTTGCGGCTCTATTGCGAGCTTAATCGATCAATGATGGGTCATCGCCGTGAGCGAGCCCACTACAAGAAGTAGTAATACGCGTTTTTATAAGGTTACCTATGACAAACAGAAAAATTTATTTAGGCCAGATGCTTAAACATAACGAGACGGCCGCTATTGGCGGTGAATACGTCACGATTGATAGCGAAGCTTTTTACAAGATTTCTAACTACGACCACATGGATCCATTTTTTATTAGTGTGGTTAGCGACTCGGATCACTGGCTGTATATCTCTAGTCAGGGTGGGCTCTCTGCTGGCCGCATTAATTCAGAAAACGCACTCTTTCCTTACTACACCGACGATAAGGTTACCGATGGTTCCAGCTTTACGGGTAGTCGCACGATTGCCCTAGTCACAGTTGCTGAAAAAACATCCCTTTGGGAGCCCTTCTCTGAAAATTTAACGGGTATCTATAACATTACACGCAACATTTATAAAAATGTTTGCGGCGATAAACTTATTTTTGAAGAGATTAACCACGATTTAGGCGTCGCGTTTCAGTACGCCTGGAAAACATCCGATAAATTTGGCTTTGTCAAAACGTCTCAGCTCACCAATACGGGTGAAGCTATGGTGAGTGTGGAGATTCTCGACGGGATAGAAAATTTGTTACCTTATGGTGTTGAGCAAGGTGCACAAAATACTGTTAGTTGCTTAGTTGACGCCTATAAGAAAAATGAATTGCAGGCTGATGTGAGCCTCGGCATTTATTCTATGAGCTCAATCTTGGTCGATCGTGCTGAGCCTAGCGAGGCGCTATCGGCTACAACAGTTTGGTCGGTAGGTTTAAATCAAGCTAAAAAATTGGTGTCCTCAATTCAGCTCGATAATTTTCGTAATGGGCTTGGTATTGATCAAGAATTTGATGTAAGAGGGCGCCGTGGCGCTTATTTTGTTAATGCCGAAATTGCGCTGGCGTCTGGCGAAATTAAAGAATGGCATATGGTTGCAGAAATCAATCAAGGCCCTGCCAAAGTTAAAAATTTAATTGCCTACATAAAAGCCGATAAAAATATTGTTGACGATATTAACAATGATATCGCACAGGGTTCTGAAAACCTTGCCCGTATTGTTGGTAATGCCGATGGTCTGCAGGTAAGTGAAGATGTTCTCAGCGCTAACCATCATTTTGCTAATGTATTGTTTAATGTGATGCGCGGTGGCCTATTCGATGATAACTACACGGTTGGCAAAGCCGATCTTATTGCTTTTGTTCAATCATTTAATAGCCAGATTTATACCCAATGTGAATCATTCTTTAACGGTTTAAGCGATCATTTTCATTATAGTGATTTCATTAAAGCTGCGGCAGCACAAGGCAACGCCAACCTTGAGCGGCTTTGCTATGAATACCTGCCGTTAACATTCAGCCGTCGTCATGGTGACCCTTCACGCCCGTGGAATAAATTTTCTATCGATTTGAAAAATGATGATGGCTCTAAGTTGCTCAATTTTCAGGGTAACTGGCGTGACATTTTTCAAAACTGGGAAGCATTAAGTTTCTCAATTCCAAATTTTATTGAGAGCATGATTTGTAAGTTTGTGAATGCCACAACTGCAGATGGCTACAACCCCTACCGCATAACCAAGCAAGGCATTGATTGGGAGCGACTCGATGCTGACGATCCCTGGTCTAATATTGGTTATTGGGGTGATCACCAAATTATTTATTTGCTGAAATTCTTGGAGTTCTCAAACAGCCATCATCCCGGCACGCTGCAAGAGTTTTTAACTAAAAATATTTTTGGCTATGCCAACGTTCCCTACAGTCTAAAATCATACGAGGAGCTTCTCGAAGACCCGCGCAATACTATTGATTATGACGATCACAGAGATGAAATTATTGATGCTCGCGTTAACGAAGTGGGCGCCGATGGTCGAATGATATGGGGTCACGATGGATCCGTTTTACATGTCAATCTAACAGAAAAGTTGCTGGCCACGGTACTATCTAAACTTTCTAATTTTATTCCTGAAGGCGGCATCTGGATGAATACCCAGAGGCCTGAGTGGAACGACGCTAATAATGCACTTGTAGGCTTTGGTGTTTCGATGGTCACGCTTTACTACACTAGGCGCTACCAGCAATATCTTTTCGATTTATTCTCGGCCATTGATTTGGACGAGGTGATGCTCACCCAAGAAATGTATGACCAGCTTGACTCGATCAATACGACATTTGAAGACCACCAAGGTTTACTCACAGGAAAAATTAGTGATACCGATAGAAAAAATGTTATGGACAGACTGGGTAAAGCAGGCGCTGATTTTAGAGCGAATATCTATAAAAATGGTTTTTCGGGCAAAACCGCTGCAGTAAAAACTGCGGATCTTCTCAGGTTTTTTGAGTTATCGCTTCAATATATTGACCACACCATTCGCGCGAATAAGCGTGATGATGGTTTGTATCATGCTTACAATTTGATGGATTCATCCAGTGATGGTGTTGAAATTAAATACCTTTATGAAATGCTTGAGGGTCAAGTGTCAGTTTTAAGCTCGGGTTATTTGAGTCCTAAGCAAGCTATTGAGGTGCTGGGTGCATTGCGAAATTCTGCAATCTATACAGCGCGTCAACATTCATATTTGCTCTACCCCGATAGAGAATTAGCAAGGTTTGTTGATAAAAATATTATTCCAAAATTTCAGGCAGAAGCTTCTGAGCTCATACAAGCTCTGGTGGCTGAAGGTGATACGTCGCTAGTTGAGTTAGATGAGCAGGGCGATTATCACTTCAACGGTACTTTTAATAATGTCGACAGCGCTAAGAGCGTATTGGCTAAGCTGGCGAAATCTGGTCACGCCGATTTAGTGGCTAAAGACGCGGCATTGATTGAGGAAATTTTTGAAGGCATCTTTAATCATATTGCGTTTACCGGTCGTTCAGGTGGAATGTACGCCTATGAGGGGCTTGGCTCGATTTATTGGCATATGGTTTCTAAGCTATTATTGGCCACGTTGGAAAACTACCAGAATGCACTTGAGCAAGGCGAGGACGCGGCTACCGTAGGTAAATTGGTCGATATCTACTACGACATAAGAGCGGGCATTGGTTTTAACAAAACGCCAGAGGAATACGGTGCTTTCCCGACCGACCCTTATTCACACACACCGGGTTTTGCGGGCGCCAAGCAGCCGGGGATGACGGGCCAAGTTAAAGAAGAAGTTATTACCCGACAAATTGAACTGGGCGTAGTAGTGATAGCTGGATCTATCACATTCAATCCGGTCATTTTAAGAAAATCTGAATTTCTGTTAGCAGATGCTGAGTTGGTTTATTTTGATGTGCAAGGAAATAAGCAGTGCGTTGCTCTGGCAAAAAATCAGCTGGGCTTTACGTATTGTCAAATCCCCGTTGTTTATAGCCTTGCCAAAGAAGCATCGATTGTTGTGACGATGACAGATGGGACTAGTCGTGCAATCCGCGGTAATGCTATTGACGCCGATACGTCAATGCTGATTTTCGATAAGAAGTATGTGGTTGCTAAAATCGCTGTCGCACTTGAGCCGCGGCTTGATTAACGCAGCGGTATGGAAAAAAGGCCGGACGCATGATCATGCGCCCGGCCTTTTTGCTATGCGACGTTCAAATTTTAACTAGCCGCAGGAAGTCTATGGGTGTTTTAAGACGCAGCTAGCGCGCCTCTTCTCGCTTCTAGCTGCTCTCTAATTGAATGAGCCTTATCTTCATCGAGGTCATAACTGCGCATGATGAAAATAGCCAGCAGTGTGCCGCACACGGGTACGATAATATATGCCATGCGTAGTCCGGTTAGCGCCTCTTCGGTTTGCACCGCAACGGTTTGATCGAAGCCTACCACACTTAAAATCGCTCCGCTAAGCAAGCCTGCGAAGGCCAAGCCAAACTTAACCATCCACCAATAAATAGCACCAAAAGTTCCTTCTCGACGCTTTCCTGTTTCCAGCTCATCAAGATCGCAAACGTCGGCGGTCATCGACATCATGATAGTGAATAAGCCGCCGATGCCAAAGACATAGAAAGGCAGCGGAATGAACATGAGTGCAGGGTTTTCGGGAGAAAAAAACCACCAAAACAGGATGTAGCCAATTATTGAAATTGATTGTGAAAGCAAAAATGTTTGCTTTTTGCCGAATTTTTGCGAGAGCCAAGTGATGGTGGGAATGACCAAAAAGCAGGTAAAAAGCGCCGACACAGAGCCAAACAGCGTAGGCCATTTACCCGCAAGCTCGGCATCACCGCCATTCATGTAATACACAATAATAAACCATGAAAACGCGGCAATCGTGTTGAAGGCGTTAAACACTAAGAATGTGGCAAGGCAGATCTTGCGGAATGGCTTGCACTGGAATGTAGTGATGATGCCTTTAACAAAAACATCAAAAGTTTCTTTAATGTTCTTCCTATCAATTTTTTGAACCGGCGCGCCCGATGAGGTGTTGTTGTAGGTACAAAAGAAGGCGGGGACCAATGCCAAGCACATGCACCCCAGTCCTACCCAAATAGAGAGATACCTAGCGCCTTCGGTTGCCGATTCAAACCAGTCAGGGTCATATAAAATAATCCAAAACCAGGGGCAAATCACCCAGGCCCATTGACCGATCCACTGCGCGGTGGCCATGAGTCGAGTTCGCTCATGGAAGTCATTGCTCATTTCATAGCCCATGGCAACGTATGGGATACTAAAAATAGTCATACCTAGAAAAAATATTAATGACCAACCAAGAAAATAAAAGAAATTATATAGCTGGCTATTATCTTCGGAGAGTTGCCACATCATGACGTAGGAGAGGCCTGCAATGATGGCGCCTATAAAAACGTAGGGACGCCTCTTGCCCCAGCGTGATGTTGTGTTGTCTGTGATGAAGCCCATAATGGGATCGGTAATTGCGTCAAATAAGCGTGGGATGAAAAAGATTAGCCCCCACAGTAGCGGATCCATACCAAGCCCTTGCACCAGTATCACCATGAAGATACCGAGTGCCGCTGGAAACATTTGATTTGCTAGCATTCCAATACCAAAAACAATCTTTTGGCTGAGTGGAATTCTGTCTTTTTCGAGTGTGGGGTAATGATTTTTGTCAGACATGAATTTATTTTATCCAATTGCTTGCAGTGGTTTGCCATACTGTATGCTACTGTACAGTCGAGTAGCGACGCAACTCGCGAGTATAAACGATCTGGCTCATCTTGCTGCGTTAAAAGCGATGTTGTGCCCATTTTAGAAGGCGAAATTCACGAGCCATAATGCCGCCCAGTCTATACCTGAGCGTCGCGTGCTTAATGTGCAGCCCTGCCATTTTTGTCTTGTATACTTAGCTTTATATGAATTTAGTATTGCCTGTTCGTGCTGTAAGTTCATGAACCTAGCGCTTTCGTTACTCGTTACGAAAATCTTGATGGCTCATCTAAAAGCCAGCGCATACAATGCGTTGCTTTTTTTCTTCTAGACGATTGATTGTTATGCATCAAACCAGCCACCTCGACCAACGCATGAATATTGTTACGGTTGTTTGGCCGATATTTGTTGAGCAACTTTTGCGCATGAGCATCATGACTATTGATGTTCTTATGTTATCCCAATATTCAGATGATGCTGTTGCCGCGGTGGGCTTAACAGGCAACTTTATTTTGTTTGTTATCTTCATGCATATGATTGTGTCGACGGGCG
>CAJQKT010000016.1 GCA_905478995.1 uncultured Pseudomonadales bacterium
ATGCCTGGCGAATCGCTGCCATTACTTGACCCCTACGAAATTCGCGATTTGCTTGGGCATCAGCTTGAGCTGGTGATCGATGGCGGGTTTTGTGGCATGGATCCGACCAGTGTGGTGGATTTATCTACTGAGACAGTCGAAGTTCTACGAGAAGGGGCCGGCTGTGTGGCTGAATTCCAGTAATGTTCGGCGAGCTAGGCTGCTCGCCTCAAATGCCAATAATCACAGCCATCGAGAGTTATAATGTCGGCCGATTTGGCGGTATAATGCACAAAACATCCGTAATTTATCGCTTGGCCTGATCTTATGTCCCACCGCGGTAGCGGACTGAAGCGGCCCACGGCGAGCCAAAATAAGAAGCATGTTATGACCGAAACTTCGAACAAACAGTCAGTTACGAATAATGTCGTCGACTTAGATACAGCTCGCGAATCTGCGGAGTTGGGCGAGACATTTGATGATGTGCTGGCCGCTGGCCGAGACGGTGATCGTATCGCTATGCCACGACTCGTTGAATTGCGGCAACACCCACAGCAGCAGCAGCTTCCCTTCGCGATTGTACAAGGCGAGCACCTGACCGAGTTGCCAACCGATCTGTACATACCGCCTCTGGCGCTAGAGGTTTTTCTTGAAGCCTTTGAGGGGCCGCTTGATTTTTTGCTATACCTGATTAAGCGCCACAACCTGGATATTTTAGAAATAGACGTTGCCAAACTTACTGAGCAGTACATGCAGTATGTGCGGTTGATGAATTCCATGCAATTTGAGCTGGCTGCTGAATATTTGGTTATGGCGGCGACGCTGACCGAAATTAAATCAAGGATGCTGTTGCCGCGCTCGCAAGAGATTGCTGATGATGACGAAGATCCCCGTGTCCAGTTGATTAAACGTTTGCAAGAGTATGAGCGTTTTAAACAAGCAGCTGAAGATATTGAAGAGCTGCCTCGTTTAGAGCGTGAAATATTTGTGGCCGAAATCGAGCCGCCGGCTGACGATCGGCCGGTGCCGCAGCCTGATATCAATTTAAAAGAATTATTACTTGCGCTGGGTGATGTGCTGCATCGGGCTGATATGTTCGAGAGCCATCACATTTCTTTAGAGCCGTTGTCAACGCGCGAACGCATGGGCAACGTGTTAGATATGTTGCAAGGCACCGAAGATTTTATATCGTTTGCGGCGTTTTTTAATGCAGAGGAAGGTCGCGCTGGTGTTGTTGTAACCTTTTTAGCGATTATGGAATTGATTAAAGAATCGTTAATTGAAATAGTCCAAGCCGAAGCATTTGCACCAATACACATTCGCGCGCGGGCGGCTTGAGCCATCAGCGATGAGTTTATACTTTAGGATTTCACGACAGGGCAATTATCAACTATGAAAATTGATGATCTTGATTTAGTCAAACGCATTGTCGAAGGCGTTATTATGGCCGCCGATAAACCGCTCTCTAAAAGAGCGATAAAAGAAGTGTTCGATGAATTAGAAGTACCTGATGACGAATTAATTCAGCAAGCAATTGAGCAGCTTCAAGTTGATTGTGAATCGCGTGGTTACGAGTTGGCGCAAGTGGCGAGTGGCTACCGCTTTCAGGTTAAGCAAGATTTAGCTCGATGGGTCAGTAGACTTTGGAAAGACCGCGCACCGCGTTACTCGCGCGCGCTGCTTGAAACTATGTCGTTGGTGGCTTACCGGCAGCCTATTACCCGTGGTGAAATTGAAGATATTCGCGGTGTGGCCGTGAGTACTCAGATCATTAGAACGTTGTTGGAGCGTGAGTGGGTCAAAATAGTGGGCCATCGGGATGTGCCTGGGCGGCCAGCGGTTTATGCCACGACTAAACAATTTCTCGACTACTTTAATCTGAAAAGTCTTGATCAATTACCGCCACTGGCTGAAATTAGAGAGCTGGGCACAATTAGTCGAGAATTAAATATTGAGCTGCCACCGGAACTCGTTGAGTCGGCTAACGATGATGCCTTAGATACATCCACTCAGGCCGACGTAGCGGCTATGGATGGCGAGCCTAGCCAGGTGCTTGAAGAGTTAGGCATTACGTTGTCGCATGAGGCTGGCGCCGCACAGAGTGATGCGCGCGGCGCAGCTCAGAGCCCAGAGCAAAACGAAGAAGTCTTGCAAACGCAAGAGCTTGCTGAGCTAGACGACTGGGATGAAGAAGCTGCTCAAGATAATGCGAGTAGCCGGGCACACTCTGAAAGTCGTGCTGATCTAGATGAAGGTGCCAGCGAAGATGAAGAATATGAGAGTGAAGTTGAAGCTCATATGGCCGCGGGTAGTAACGAACAAAAGTTAAGCGTATAAATCAGTGGCAGCGCCGTTTTACTGCATTAACAATTTGTAGTGTGCTGCGACTATTGCTACTTTGACTCAATCAACCTAGTCTCTTGCGGTTTAATAGGTACTTGATAGGTACTTGATAGGTACTTGATAGCTACTTGGACTTATTGTGAACCTGCTAAAGACTGTCGATAAAATATTGACCACCCCATTTATTCTTAGGAACTATCAAGCATGAGCGATCGCTTGCAAAAATTTTTGGCGGCCGCAGGCTATGGTTCGCGCCGCGAAATTGAACGCTGGATAGCGGCAGGCCGTCTGCGCGTCAATCGCCAACCCGCCGAGTTGGGCACGAAGGTTAGTGTGGGCGATATCATTGAGCTTGATGGTAAAAAATTAAACTTGCCCAGTAAGCAATCTCCGCGGCGGGTGATCATCTACAACAAACCTGAGGGTGAAGTGTCTACGCGCTCAGATCCTGAAGGGCGCAAAACTATTTTTGACAAGCTACCGGTTAAATCGCGTGAGCGTTGGATTGCGGTAGGGCGGTTGGATATTAACACCACAGGGCTGATGCTGTTTACTAATGATGGTGAGCTTGCCAACACATTGATGCACCCATCGCATGAAGTTGACCGCGAGTATGCAGTCAGAGTAAAGGGTGATGTTGATGATGCTACTTTGCAAAGATTACGTGATGGTGTGTTGCTAGACGATGGCTTGGCGCGTTTTACCGATATCCAGCCTGGACGCGATGCTACGGGTGCTAACCGATGGTATTACGTTGTGCTGATGGAAGGTAAAAATAGAGAGGTGCGCCGGCTGTGGGAGTCGCAAGATGTTCAGGTAAGTCGTTTGAAGCGTGTTCGTTACGGCAATGTTTTTATTCCTTCACATCTCAAGTCGGGTAAGTACATGGAGCTCGAGCCTGAACAGGTAGAGAGCTTGAGTCGCCTAGTTGGAATGGAAAGCCCACCGGTGCGACGCTAGCTGCTTGCTACTTAAACAGCCTTGATAAAATATAAAGCAGTTGCAGTAGTATTGCCCAGAAAAAAGCGCTTAGCCCCACTGTAATAAAAATGAGTGCCGCGATTTCTTGATCCAGTGATGGAGGCAAGTTTTTGTCGGCCCAGTGAATCATTGCATAGCAAATAAAAAAAACGACTGCACTAATAGAGAACTGAATAAGCCGTCGCTTGTCATCAAGCATCAGCTCATGCAAATAACTCAGTATCCCTTTGAAAAATCTCATGGTTTTTTATGTGGCGATTGAGTGAAGCTTAACAACGCAGCAGTCGCGACATGATGCCATGGTAAATCAAGGCAAGCTGGTCTAGCTCCGCTGCATTAACGCGCTCATCTACCTGATGTATGGTGGCATTGACCGGACCCAGCTCCACAACTTGCACGCCATACGGCGCGATGAATCGCGCGTCGGATGTCCCGCCAGCGGTGCTGAGCGAGGTGGTTAGTCCTGTCACAGTAGCAATCGATTGAGTGGCGGCCTCAACCAATTCACCTTCGGCGGTGAGAAATGGCAAGCCATTTACTTGCCACTTTATTTTGTAATCTAGCTCATGCCGATCGAGTAGAGCAATCACCTGCTGCTGTAATTGCTCTACGGTCAGCTCAGTAGAAAAGCGAAAATTGGCCAGTAATTCAAGCGTGCCAGGCACTACATTTGTTGCGCCAGTACCTGATGAGATATTGGATATTTGAAATGTGGTAGGCGGGAAAAAATCATTGCCCTCGTCCCAAACAGTTTGGCTGAGTTCGGTTAGCGCTGGCGCAACACAGTGAATGGGATTTAATGCGAGTTGAGGGTAGGCAACATGCCCTTGGACACCATTAATTTGCAGCGAAAATCCCAGTGAGCCTCGGCGCCCATTTTTGATCACGTCACCTGTAACTTCCGAGCTCGACGGCTCACCCACTACACACCAATCAATAGACTCGTTATTATCATGGAGGTGTTGCATGACTTTAACTGTGCCATCAACGGCAACGCCTTCTTCGTCGCTAGTAATTAAAAAAGCCAATCTGCCTGGATGCTGTGGTTGCTCAGCGATATAGTTTTCTGCCGCAACCAGCATGGCGGCCAAGCTGCCTTTCATATCAGCAGCGCCTCGCCCATGAAGAATTCCGTCGATGATTTTGGCTTCAAATGGATGATGCTCCCATTGCGCTTCATCACCGGTTGGTACTACATCGGTATGACCTGCAAATGCCAAGGTAGGGCCTTCAGTACCATGCACGGCCCAAAAATTATCCACCTCACCGTAGCGTAGGCGTGTGACAGTAAAGCCAAGTGCCTGCAGCCGCTCAATCATGATTGCCTGACATCCGGCATCATTGGGGGTGACGGACTGGCAATTGATGAGTTGGCAGGCTAGTTGAAGCGTAGGGCTATGTTCTGTCATGGTAGATGCTTTTCTTTTTTGGCTAGTGCGTGTGTGGGCAATGAGCTGTCCAATGAGTTATCCGTCTTACAGTACTCAAGTTGATCGCCCTTGCGTTTCGCTTTGGGTGGCTGAATAGTTTTGCCAACGTTTAGTCAATTCATCAACGAATTTTAGGCCAGTGTATGAATCACTGATAAATTTAAAAACGCTTCTCGTTTTACAATACGACTAGGTCGTTGCGATGTATCAGTTCGACATCGTTGGCATAGCCCAATATATCCGATAATTCACCGCTGCTCCTGCCCATGATGCGCTGTGTTTCCGCGGCATTGTAGTTGACCAGGCCGCGTGCAATTTCATTGCCTTGTTGGTCAACACAGCTCACCAAATCACCGCGCACGAAGTCTCCGGTGCTTGCTGTTAAGCCTACGGGTAAAAGACTCACGCCAGTATTCTTGATGGCGCTTGCTGCTCCAGCGTCTAAGCAGAGTTGCCCTTTAACCTGTAAACCGCCAGCAAGCCATTGCTTGCGAGCAGTAATGGGCTTGCTTGTGTTGGTTAGTTGCGTGCCACAAGACTCGCCTGCTGCGAGCCTGGCAATAATATTGGTTTGATTGCCGTTTGCAATAACAGTCGTGGTGCCAGAGCGAGCCGCCAATCGTGCCGCTGAGATTTTGGTGGTCATGCCGCCGCGACCTAATAGACTGCCGCTGCCTTTAGCTGCTTGATCGAGCTTTTTATCGGTAACCGGGCAGCACTCAATGAGTTGGGCTTTAGGGTTAATGCGTGGATCATCGTCAAAAACACCCTCTTGGTCAGTGAGGATTAATAGCTTGTCGGCATCGACTAAATTAGCCACCAAGCCGGCAAGGGTATCGTTGTCGCCAAAGCGAATTTCATCGGTTGCAACCGTATCATTCTCATTAACAATGGGTACGGTGCCCAATGCTAAAAGGCTATTGATAGTTTGCCTGGCATTTAAATACCGTGTGCGCGAAGACAGGTCGTCATGGACTAGCAGTATTTGCGCAGTTTGGATGTCATGCTGGGCGAAGCGTGTTTGGTAGCTTTGCATTAGACCGGCTTGGCCAACTGCTGCAGCGCTCTGAAGGCCGTGCAGCGAAGCAGGTCTTTTGTCCCAGCCAAGGCGACGCATACCTTCGGCAACGGCTCCTGAAGACACTACGACGATTTCATGGCCCTGCTTAATTAGAGCAGCTATTTGGGGTATCCATTTGTCGAGCGAGGTATGTGCGAGTGCATTACCATTATTGGTGATGAGGGCACTACCAATTTTTATGACCCATCTTTCAATGCGAGCTGTTTCGCTTGCAATGCTGTCGTTGTTCTGGTCATTTTGAGGCGAGCTATTCACGGGTATACTCTATATCGATATCGAGGTCATCATCTTCTTCATGATGGCTCGTTGATGTAATCGCAGCACGTTCGGCCGCGCGACGTTCTTGCAGTTCGGCGATGCGCAATCGACCCTCGCGCTGCATTTTTTTCTGCGCCTCAAGCTCTTGCTCGCGCCGTTCGTCATCTTCCGCTTCGTATTTCCATATGGCTTCCAATGCTTGCATTATGTCGTAGATAAGCGGTTGTAGCCCGCGTTTTGCCAGCGCCGATACAGAATACACTTTTTCAATATGGGGAAATTTTTGTGCGACTTCTTGTTCAATTTCAGTTAGTGCTTCGGCGCTAAGTAAGTCTATTTTATTGAGTACCAGCCAGCGCGGGCGCTGAGCGAGCGTCTCACTAAACAAATGCAATTCATTTTCAAGTTGTTGAATTTGAGCGCATGGTGAATCACCGATTTGTGAACCAATGTCTACGACATGCAGAAGTAGGCGCGTGCGCGTTAAGTGTTTTAAAAAGCGAATGCCAAGCCCGGCCCCTTCGGCAGCGCCCTCTATCAGGCCTGGAATATCAGCCATCACAAAACTTCGATGAGCAGCCGCACTCACCACACCTAAGTTAGGTACTAACGTTGTGAATGGATAGTCGGCAATTTTAGGGCGAGCGGCAGAAACTGAAGTGATTAGGCTGGATTTTCCTGCATTGGGTAGACCGAGCAAGCCGACATCGGCAAGAACTTTGAGCTCAAGCTTCAGCTTGCGAGAATCGCCTTCACTGCCTTTGGTTGTCTGTCTTGGCCCGCGATTAGTGCTGGATTTGAATCGTGTGTTGCCCAAGCCATGAAATCCTCCTTGGGCAACGAGCAATCGATCACCGGCATTGAGCATATCGCCGAGCACTTCTAAAGTGTCAGCATCAATCACTGTTGTGCCTACTGGCACCATCAATACTTTGTCTTCACCTGCAGCGCCGGTGCAATTTTTTCCCTGGCCACCACTGCCGGTTTGCGCTTTATAGCGTGGTTGATAGCGAAAATCGATCAGTGTGTTTAGAGCGGGGTCGGCTTGTAGGTAAACGCTGCCGCCATCACCGCCATCGCCGCCATCAGGTCCGCCGCGCGGGATGTATTTTTCACGCCTAAAACTCATACAGCCACTGCCGCCGTTGCCGGCAGTGGCTGTGATTGTGGCTTCGTCAACAAATTTCATGATCGGCTACTTTTGGCGCTTGGGTCTGGTGGATGTTAGATGCTGCTGATCCGGTAGTAACCAGTATATGCAGCGACGAGGTGTTTTTCAGGTTGCCGTAGAGGTAATTTGCCAGTGATTGGGGTTGCTGTGTGAGTGTTCAGCTCAAACCCCATCGCTCAGTGGCCTAATTTAACCGGCAGCGAAGAGGAGCCATTCATCATTTAAACACCCCAGGCCGAAAAATCGAAGTAGGCAGGCAACCATTGCCGCCTAGCACCAGTTCAATAATTGATAATGCTGCGCCACAAAAAAGCCCCGTCGAATTGCGGGGCTTTTTTTTACCTCTGCGCGGGCTCTTCAAACGACCCTGCTCAAGGCTAGCGATAATCGTTACTCGCTATTATTCGTTTTGAACACGAAACACTGTTTTTGCCAGTGATGCTGTGTAAAAACGAACTTAATCTACGATACTAACAAATTTGCGGTTTTTATTACCTTTGATCTCAAATAATACGTGACCTTCGGCTGTCGCAAATAAGGTGTGATCTTTACCTATACCTACATTTAATCCGGGATGAACTTTGGTGCCGCGCTGTCGCACGATGATGTTACCGGCTTTAACTACTTCGCCACCAAATTTCTTTACGCCGAGTCGTTTCGACTGTGAATCGCGTCCGTTACGGGTACTACCGCCAGCTTTCTTATGTGCCATGAGAGTGAGTCCTCGTTTCCCAGCTCAGCTGAGATTGTTAATGGTTTATTCGCTTAAAAAAGATTGAGCTTGTTCAACCCAATTGTCGCGATCGATGCGGCCTTTAAAATTAAGTTTCTCATCGATGTCTGCAATTTCGTCAGCAGTAAATGCGGCGATCTGTGCAAATGAAGTGATACCGGCATCGGCTAATTTCTTAACCATTACTGGGCCAACGCCAGAGATGCGGGTAAGGTCGTCACCTGATCCGGCTGCGCTTGGCGCGGCTTTGGCACTGACCTTTGCAGCTGCCTTGGGGCTTGCGCTTGCGCCTGACCCTGCGATTGAGGTGATTTTAATCTCGGTAAACCATTGGCGATGTCCCATCTGCTTACGATGGTGCTTACGCCTGCGGAATTTAACAATAGTAATTTTGGGGTGTCTGCCGTGGTCGATAACTTCGGCGGTTACGCGACTGCCGTCTACGTAAGGTGCGCCAATTTTGACACTGTCACCTTCGCCTACCATTAAGACTTGATCGAAATTTATCGTTTCGCCTGTCGCGATATCGAGTTTTTCAACTTTGAGGGTTTCGCCCTCTATAACGCGGTGTTGTTTACCGCCGCTTTCAACTACTGCATACATAACTATTCAATCTCCGTGTTGGGCCTGCCCAGCTTTTATCTTGCCGCTTTGTTCTCGCCGTGGTGTTCGTTGCAAATGAGAGGTTTCCTCTACATTTGCGTAAAAACCGACCACTTAAGTGAGGGATTTTATTTGTCGCTGGATAAGGCAACGGTGCTAAAAAAGGGCGCGAACTATAAAGGATTTAGCGCAGCCAAGCAAGCCTAAACATGCCCTTTTTGAGCAGGGCTTTGCGCTAACACGGTTTTGTCGTGGGAAAGCGCCGTTGACTGACTTCGCTTAGCTCGGCGGCCTTGTTGCAGCCACCTGCCGTCATTCGACTGCAGGTGGCCTAAGGCGCCGTGAGCTAGGCTGTAGTTGGATGCAGATTTTGCTCAGTGAGATGGTTGGCAGCACTAGCAGGTTGCCGTCTACGGCTAATGAGGCTTAAGCCGAGAAGGGCTGAGCCGAATAGTAGGAGTGACGGCGGGAGCGGAACCTCGGATGGAGGAGAAGGCTTGTATTGTTGCCATCTATGAATGATCGCGGCAAACAGATTACCCAGACCTATGCCCAGCGGCTTCCACTTGTGGTTGACGATTTTTTTGTCCTCATTAAAGTGAGGCGCAAGCCACGCGCTCATGATTTTACCCAAGTCATATTGAGGCCAATGCTCAGGCTTATAAACGGGTTTGCCAGCCTTGCCCCATCCAGAGTCCTTGTTATCAGTTTTACTGCCTTTCGATTGCTCATCAGAGTTTGTTTTACCCTTCGAGTCGTCGTTGCTCCAGTCGTCTTTGGAGTCATCTTTTAAATCAATATCGAACTCTCCATTATTACCCTTATCTGGCGGACTGTCTGAGCTGGTTTTGTCGTCGCCATAGTCGTCATAAAAGGTAGCCGAGCTAGGCGCGGCTAG
>CAJQKT010000017.1 GCA_905478995.1 uncultured Pseudomonadales bacterium
TTAGCTATCTGTCTGCCTATTCAACTAGTCAGATTTTTACCCACCTATGAACAAACCTTTGTGCTGTAGCGCCCGTCAGTGCGACTTTATGCTCAGTGGTTTTCGCGCCAGCGCTCGATGTGCTGGCGGGTAAGGGGATAGCCATTAAACTCGGCGTTGAGCGCGGCAATAAATGTAAACACTCCCGTGAGTTTGCGAGCGATCATTAAAAAGTCTTTGCTGGGTGTAGTGAAATGGCGACTTGATGCCTTCGATACACCCGCTTTGCCTGCGCGTTGAATCAGTTGTGAATTGGCCCAGTGATACTCACCGTCGGCATTGAGATACTCAGCCGGCAGTGTCTCGGGTTTTTGCAGCGGTTCAAGCAAGTGCATACAAAAATCGGCAAAGCTGTGCTGGGCTTCGATTGATGCATCGGCAACCAGCCAGCCCAAGCCCTGTAAGCCTTTAATCATCGCCTCCATATCACTCTCTAAGCCTGCGGCAATTACGCCGCGCAAGTGATCAAGGTCATCGGCTGCCATAGATTTTACGGCGCCAAAGTCGAGTAAAACTAGCTCGTCGGGCTGAGTCTCGCCATCGCCTAGACGAATTAAGTAATTGCCAAAGTTGGGGTCGGTTTGAATAAGCTCCCAGTCAAATACTTCAAGAAAAAATAAATCCAGCATCGCCTGCGCAAGGGCATTGCGCCGCGCTTGGGGTAGTGCAGCAATAGTGGCTGAGTTAACGTTCTCGCCTTCAATATAATCCATCGCTAACGTCGTTTTGCTACAGTAGTCGCGATAGAAGCGGGGTAGGGCGTAGCGTATGTTGGTTGCCGGTGTGCGATTTGCCAATGCTGCAATATGGCCGTCGAGCTGATTCGCCATAGTTTTTTCGTTATGGTAGTCCATTTCAATATGCAGCTGCGCGCGCATAGCCGCCAGCCAGCTGTCGAGGTCGCGCCCTGTTTTTAGCCAGCGCGCTAACAGCAGCATGCGAACCACGGCATCAAAATCTGAGTCGATGACTTCGGCTAAGCCCGGATACTGCACTTTTAAGCAAATTGACTGGCCCGTCGACCGTATCGTGGCACGATGCACCTGTGCCATAGACGCTGCCGCGATGGCGTTTTTTTGAATATCAAGCTCATGGTAGCGCGGGCCCAATGCTGCGCGTATGGCCGGTTCCATTGTGTGCCAGGGCAGCGGCTGTGTGCTGTCTTCGAGTTGATGCAATGCTTCGGTGAGAACGGGCGGTAAAAAGTGTTCGCCAAATAAAGCCAGCA
The DNA here is from genome assembly GCA_905478995.1 of uncultured Pseudomonadales bacterium. Classification (GTDB taxonomy): domain Bacteria; phylum Pseudomonadota; class Gammaproteobacteria; order Pseudomonadales; family UBA7434; genus UBA7434. The sequence continues at coordinate 1,268 of CAJQKT010000017.1, forward strand.
TCTGGCCTATTTTAACGTAGGACCCTTTTAATTTACCCAGTTCGCTGACGAAGCGTTTCGCCTCGCGCTGGGCAAATTCGGAATGGGGTGCGCCTGGCTGATCGCCTGCAATTTTATGCATGGCTTGATCAATCGCCATGGCGCCGCCGGCACGCAGGCCGGCCAATGAGGCCGACAGGTTGCGTGCGAATGCTTTGGCTTTTATCTGAGTGAAGTCTTTCGCCATGCCCAAGTCAAACTAGTTTGCGCGGAGAGCGCATTGTGGCTTTGATGAATTGTCGTTGCCCTGTTAGTTAGCAGCAAAAACGGCCCGTACTCTTTGCTTAACCTACGCAGACTGGCTGTTAATGGTTTGCCAGTCGTGGTTTGTCATCCAAGATTGGTCATGGATGCTTAGCAAGGTCAGCTCTGCAAGCGGGCTGTTGTTTACATTGTTCAAACAACTGGCATTGCCGCTAGCTTTTCTAAAACTTTATCGCCAAATTCATTCGTGGCTATCATATTGACACCGGCGCCAGGCTTGGATAGATCAGCCGTTGAGTAGCCATCATCAAATACGGCTTGGAGTGCATGCCAAATGTTGTTGGCTTCAGCCGTCATGTCAAAGCTGTATTCGAGCATCATCGCAACCGAGCCTATCATCGAGTAGGGGTTGGCAATGTTTTGCCCGGCAATATCGGGCGCCGAGCCGTGTGAAGGTTCGTAGTAAGCGCGGTCGGGGCCTATACAGGCCGATGGCATGAGGCCGAGTGAGCCAAGGATGCCGCCGCCTTGATCGCTAAGAATATCGCCAAACATATTTTCCATCACCATCACGTCAAACTGAGTGGGGTTTAAGCATAAAGCCGTTGCGGCGGCATCAACCAACATATGGCGCACCTCTACATCAGGGTAATCGACTTTAACTTCTTCAACAATTTCGTTCCAAAGCACACTCGACTTTAAAACGTTGCTTTTGTGTATGTTGTGTAAAACCTTTTTACGGCGCTGCGAAATTTTAAATGCTTCAACCAATATATTGCGAATTTGGTCTTCGTCATATTCTAAGGCTTCTACAACATAGCGTTTGCCATCGGCATTAACGCCCACTTCTTTTTTACCAAAGTAAAGGCCACCAACGAGTTCACGCACCATAATCATATCGATCCCTTCACCAATCACCTCAGGCTTGAGTGGTGAAAAGTGGGCCAAGGATTTAGGCAAATAAACCGGGCGAAAGTTCGCGTAGGTGTTTAGGCGGCGGCGCATAGGCAGCAGGGCGCCACGCTCAGGCTGCTGGTCAACAGGGATTTTCTTCGATTCTTCATGGCTCAGCCCAATAGGGCCTTTGAGTATGGCATCGGCACTGTCGCATATCGCTTTGGTGGCCTCAGGAAAACAATCGCCTTCACTGAAGTAGGCGTGGGCGCCAAAGGCACCCTCTACCAATTCAAAATTAACGTTATTACGCGTGCCAACTAACTCAAGCACACGGCAGCCTTCGCGCATGATTTCTGGGCCGATGCCGTCACCGGCAAATATACCAATTTTGAAATGCTTCATCTGTATTCCGTCTGTGTCTGTGGATTGTGAGTGGGGCGTGAGCGCCTGTTACGGGTTGGCCGGTGCAAGGAACAGCGAGCGGCGAGCCAAAAAAGGGTCGCTATTTTAACGCGAATTGGTCGGCATGCAATGCTAGCGGGTAAGGAAATAAGCAGCTTTATTGTTTCGTATGTTAGGCGTATGTCAGGCGGATGCCAGGCCTATGGCGATTCATGCGGGCGATGCTGGCCGTTTTTATCGTTGTTGCAAACCTTTTTGTATCCCGCGGGTAAGTCAGGGCTAAAAAAGCTACTCGATTTATTTCATATATGTTGAGTTTTCACGGTTGCACTTTGTAAATGTATCAGTAAAATACGCGCCTCCTACGTTGCGTCCCCTTCGTCTAGTGGCCTAGGACACTGCCCTTTCACGGCGGTAACAGGGGTTCGAACCCCCTAGGGGACGCCATTTTTTCAGTCGTCATAACGCCAGCATTTACAAAGCTCAGTCCCTTGTGACGCAGTACCGCTGGCTATTGCTCCAGTACCTAACGTAGCGCTCCCGCATTTTACGTTTAGCTCCAGCCCCCTTTGTTATCGATATTGAGCCTTTGGTCTAGGTGCCATACCTTTCAGCCATTTAGGTTGTGGGCATTTCATTGTTTTAAAACCTTCAATACTGAATTACCAGCAGTTGCGATAGTAGCCGCGTCAATCGAAGGCATTGTTTGTGATGTCCCTCTTAGGTGGCAACAGGCATTGGGGCGTGCATATGGTCTCACTAGCGCTCTTACTGCGTGAGTTTAGATTGTGTATTACAAATTAAATTAATGCGGGCGCCAGTTTGCGTTGAGTAAAAGCAAATTTAATGAAGTTAGGGCTGCGGCTAAACGTTAATAAACAGTAAGCACATAATCTTTAGTGAAATGGTAAGGTTCTTTAATGTTGAAGCTAATAGTTCCCTAGCCGATCAGTCGCTAGATAATCGCTAGGTTGCTTTTTATTGCTGTGTTGAAGCGAGTAAAAGTTTTGTATGAAGCACTGCAAAATAAATACATTAATTATTGCAAGCAGAGGTAAGTAATGGAGAAGGTTTTAGTGACAGGCGCAACCGGTTTTGTAGGCCTTCATTGTATACATCAGCTGCTTAGTCAAGGCTATCGAGTGAATGGCACACTGCGATCGTTGAGTCGAAAAGAAGAAATTGAGCAGGCGCTAGCTAAGTGCAATACTTCTTGTGACAACCTCGCTTTATTTGAAGTCGACCTGTTAAGTGATAAGGGTTGGGATGAAGCCATGGATGGCTGCGATTACGTACTTCATGTTGCATCGCCATTTGTACTGAGCGATGAGTCTGAAGAGTTTTTTGTAAAGCCAGCTGTTGAGGGCGCAACAAGAGCATTAAAATTTGCGCAAAAGCACCATGTTAAAAAAGTGGTTTTGACGTCTTCATTTGCAGCGGTTGGAGATACGTTTGATGGTACGCAAAGCTTCGATGAGACACATTGGTCCGATACCAGCAATGAGCGAATGTCTTTTTATGCAAAAAGCAAAACGCTTGCTGAAAAAGCGGCGTGGGATTACGTTAAAAACAATGACGTGAACTTTAAATTGAGCGTGATTAACCCCACGGGCGTGTTGGGTCCGTCGTTGTCGAGTGATGTTGGAACGTCTAATGCTTTGATTTTGCGGATGCTCAACGGTTCAATGCCTGCATTGGTTAAGTTACATGTAGGTATTGTTGATGTTAGAGATGTTGCTAAGGCCCATATATTGGCTATGGAAAGCGATCAGGCCAATGGCGAGCGATTTATAGTGTCGGCAAAAGAAATGTGGATGGATGAAATCGCTCATGTTTTGAATAGTGATGGCTACAAGGCACCGCAAAAGAACATGCCAAACTGGTTGTTAAAAATAATGGCATGGTTCAAAAGCGATTTGGTCGTGCTTTCTAAAATGGTGGGCAAGCCCAGAGATTGCCATACCACCAAAGCAAAGGACATTCTTGACTGGAAGCCAAGGCCTGCTGAGAA
>CAJQKT010000018.1 GCA_905478995.1 uncultured Pseudomonadales bacterium
TCGCGCATTTCAGCGCAATTGCAGGCGACGGCTTCAAAACTTTAGCTGAAGGTCAAAAAGTACAGTTTACTGTTACTCAAGGCCAGAAAGGACCACAAGCTGAGAACATCGTAGCGATCTAATCGCCCCGGTATAAAAAAAACAAGGCGTATGCCTTGTTTTTTTTTGCCTAAAATATATCTGCGTACATTTTTTTGTTGATGCCTTCTTGTAAAGTCACCTCGCAATAAAAGCATAGGTGGGTGACTTCGCGATTACGTAACACTCCTCGAATTTTGGTAAGCGGTACACGAACGACATTCTATTCTGATCAAACCCATCCTGTCATAGTCTCGCTCGATCACCTATAGGGTTCAGTGGGTCCACAACAGGGTCGCAAGGTCTTAATGAGTGGGGCCAGGTAAGGCTTTTCTTATACTCGACAGCTTTATTCAAGTGTTTTAATACGATGTAAGCTGTTAATTACAAGTCTAATTCTGGCAGGATAATCAAATATTAACTCGGTTATCATACTGTATTTCATGCATATTATACGTCTTAGACACTATACTTTGATCCACAAATTTTCTGCTTTGAGATAGGCTTATTACTTTTCTTACTTATATTCTTGACTGGCTACGGAAGCTTTGGCCGACAATGTCGCTTAGCTTACCTCATGTTGCAAGTTACACTCGTGAGCTGCCAATAAGTCTTACCCGTATGTATGAAAACGCTATAGATGGAGAACATTTACCGTGGCTTCATAGGACCTCGTTTTCTCACTTAGAAATTATCGATAAAGGTAGTTGGGGTTGGCGAGCCAAAGGTAATTTCGTACCTAAATCATTTATGAATAGTATGGAATTGGAATTGCGGTTAGATCGTGAGAAAAATTGTTGGATAACACGAACGACGGCTGGGCTAGGCAAAGGGACTGAAATTTGGACTCATGCCTTTGAGCTCGAAGAAAATAAAATTAAGATTGTTGTCGACTTTTACATACCAAAACTGCCTAATTTCTTAAAAAATTTATACGCTGAAAAATTAGTACAGACTTACGCCCAATTATATGACGAAGATTTATGGATGATGGCAACTCGTCAAAATGAGTTGGATCGGATTAAACTCGGTGAAAGTATCGAGCCGTTCGAATCAATTGAGTTGGGCTTGTTGGTTGAAATAGAGAAAGAATTACCCCTTACGTTTAGCTTTAATAATAATCCTTATAAATTAGTGAAGCTTGATAAAAAGCTGCTGGCGTTTTCAGCTACTTGCCCGCATATGCTAGGCCCACTTCAAGACTGTGATATTGATCAAGGCATTGTTGAATGTCCGTGGCATGGTTATAAGTTTGATGTGAAAAGTCGTAAGTGTATTAGTGGTGCTAGATGCAAACTTGCGCCAGCGCCGAGGATTACTATCGACGACGAATCAGGAATAATTACAGCTTTAACATAGATTCACAGTTTAGATTTTAATTAAAGCGTTAAATTTGTTTCTGTTTCTGTTTCTGTTTCTGTTTCTGTTTCTGTTTCTGTAATAAAAAATCGCCATCTAATAAGATGATGCCTTGATACTTGGTGGAGGCGGCGGGAATTAAACGGCGTCAGTCAGTCCTCTGCGCTATGCTCTTCATGCTGAGTCCCACTAATTAATTTGATGAATTACAGTCCTGTGGCCTGACGTAAAACGCGATCCTGATAAAGTTTTTACTCTTTTATTGAAGGGCCGCTAAATGATTGACATCTATTAAGTCAGATGGGGTGCATTGCCTTCCTAATAGTAAGTGGCCTGATGATTATGGAAAAAATAAAAGAGAGCTATGTAAAAAAAACAAATAGTAGAGTTCCAGAAATACTAGCACCATTGGGTATTCTTCTGGGCAGTTGTAGTGCTTGCTCTACCATTCCATCGTGACCTTACTGCGCTTCACATACTCGGCACGATTATACAGCGATTGATGCTAATGTTTGTTTCCGTTAACATTTGACTCTTCCGCGACTCTTGCTAAACGATTGGCAGGGTAGAAGTGTCCCACCGCTAATTTGGTATCTCTATGTCTAATAAGTTTTGTCCGCAGTGCGCTAGCGCATTAGTAGAGTGCGTGATCAACTCTGAAATTCGCAAAGCATGTCCATTGGCCGAGTGCGGCTTTGTGCAATGGAATAATCCAACCCCGGTGGTCGCAATTATTGTTGAGCTGCCTGAAGGTGTTGTGATGGCGCATAATGTCAGCTGGCCTCAAGAGTTTTTTTCAATAATTACCGGTTTTTTGGAGGCAGGAGAAGATCCTGCTGAGTGTGCTGTGCGTGAAACCAAAGAGGAACTCAATCTTGGTTGTTCGAGCTGCAGCTTAGTGGGCGTCTACCCATTTGAGCAGCAAAATCAAGTCATTATTGCGTATCACGTTGCGGCTTTTGGTGAGATCAAGCTCAATCAAGAGCTTGACGCTTTTAGGGTGGTTCCGGTCGATCGACTCAAGCCTTGGAACATGGGGACTGGCTTGGCTGTGGCCGAGTGGTTGGCACAGCAGCGCTAAGGAAATAGCGATACCATTTCGGTATCCCAAGGTTATGTAAGCCAGCGCTGCATTAGTTGGTTTAGATTTACCTTCGCTTTGAGGCGGCTCGCTAGTAAAAACATGCCGCCTACTTTTCTGTGAATATAGACTGAATCAGCGGGTGGGGCTTGCCAAAAGTCAACATGCTGTTTGGCGTCGTCGCCGAGCTTGGCTAGTCTTGCGGGCAGATCAGAGGCAGCAAAATCATAGGGCGCATCGGCCCGCGCAGGCTCTAACACCATACTGAACAGCTCGATGATTAGCTGCCGGTAGGGCGAGTCTGCGTCGCCTACACCGTAACCAATTTTTTCTGCGGCATTGCAGATGCCTGCTTCGTCACTAGCAAGCGCGGCCTTTAGTAGGGTTAAGTACTGTTTGATAAAACTTGCTTTGAATTTACGGGTAGCTCCAAAGTCCAACAGCACAACTTTTTCAGTAGTAGCATTATAAAGATAATTGGCAAAGTTAGGGTCTGTCTGCATCATCCGCAGTTCAAATAGCTCGGACAGCATCAGTTCGAACAGCGCAACCATCACTGCATTGCGAATTGACTGTGACGATTCAACGAGCTGCTCGATGGGCTCGCCTTCCACAAAACTCATCGCCAATACATTGCTGCGGCTCAAGCTGGGAAATAAAGTCGGGATGCAGTAGCGTTGATCATCTTGCAGAGCCTCTGTGAAGCTAGTTAAATAACGTGCCTCCTTTTTATAATTGGTCTCGTCTTTGAGCTGTATTTTTGCGTCATCAAGCAGTGGCGTTAAATCAATGCCTGTCGGGACTAGCCCCGATATTCTTAGCAGCATCGCTATGTTGTCAATATCGCTATCGATACTTTTGGCTATGCCGGGATATTGAACCTTCAAAACAATATGCTGACCATCGTGGGTGCGAGCACTGTGGACCTGGCCGATGGACGCGGCTGCAATAGGCCTTTCATTGAATTCAGAAAACTCTTTGCGCCACGCATTTCCGTAAGCTGCTTGCATGGCTTGTTCGAGTTGTGCCGCGGGCATGAACTGTGCCTGCGCGCGGAGCGTAGCAAGAATATTGGCTAGCTCTTTGGGCAGTAACTCGCCGGAGTCCATCGACAAAAGCTGGCCAAATTTCATGGCGGCGCCACGCATATCGGATAATTGTTTAGCCACGCGGCGAGCATTGCCTGGCGTAAGCAGCATATCTCGCGGGCGCGGTACGTTGCCTGCTTTGAGTTGTCGAGTCCCCTCGGCTAGCATGCCGCCTGCCACGCCAGTGGCTATGCGGGCGACCTTACCCAAGCGTTTTAGCCGACCGGTGGGCAATGCTTTACCTTTCGATGGTTCAGCGACACCGGCCTTTTTCAATGTTAAAGGTGGATCGTTAGGCTGGGTCAATCTTTTCTCCCGATGTTTATTGAGTATTGTACGCATGACAACGATGATTTGATGACTGCGGGATTAAAAAATCATGCGATGTGGCGTTATCGTTTACAGCCATTAAACGGTGGCTCATTCTAGAAGAGTGAACCGAGAGTCATTGTGTTGGTCTTAATACTCATCGAGTGGATTGAATCGTGCGCTTCAATCAGCTGGTTAGTGCAGCCACTAGCCTGCTAACTAGCTGGTTTTTGAGATTGAGCTGTTGCAATAAAATACCATGCCCTTATCGTGGTTGGGATCACAAGTGGTCAAATGTGAGCTGCTGTGCCATGCATTAATAGGTGATGTTATGGTAGGCTAGTCTTGCAATGCAATGCTTTGCACTGTTGTTGCATACTGCTGTGCTCGCCATTTTTCTGATATCTATGTGTGTAGAACCTTATGTCTTTGTCTCCTCAATCGTCTGTTAAATCTAACTCTGGTAGCAGTCCTGCAGAGCCCGCATTAATCACGGGCGCTAATGAGCCAATTTATAAGCGCATTCGCGATTTGCCTAGCAAGGGTTTCACCATTGATTGGGTAAATACGATATTTATTTCGGTGACTCATCTAGTGCTAATCATTGGTACCCCGTTAGCTTATCTTTACGCTCCGGCAGGGTTTTGGAAAATCATGTTAGCTTGGACGTTGATTCATGCGTTGGTTGCGTGCCTTTCGACCACGGTTTATGCCCATCGCTTGATCGCGCACGGTGCGGCGCGAAAAATAAGCTGGCCTGTCCATATTGTGTTTGGTTTTATTGGCCAAGTGTTGGCAATTCAAGGCAGCGTTCGTCGCTGGGCGGCTATGCATATCATTCACCACGGCGTAGATCGCAACGGCAAGCACCATCTTGATCCGTATAGCGCCACTTGGTTTGATAGCACTTGGCGAAATTTTTTATGGTCGCATATGCTGACTTATTTTTTCTTTCATCCGGACAATGAAGCCACAGAGAAAGCCTATGAGGCTAAGAATGGTCGTATGTTAATTTGGCAAGATAAGTTGTACTTACCTTTATTAATATTGTTGAATTTCTTGTTGCCGCTAGTGTTAGGGTTTGTGTTGACCGGCACCTTGGTGGGCGCTCTTTGTTTGCAACTAGCAGCAGTGGGTGGTTTTATCCTAGCGCAGCATAATACTTGGACTGTGAATAGCGTGACCCATTTGTGGGGAGCCACAAAGGGAGCGATCAGCTCGGCCAAAAATAACTATATCTGGATGGGGCCGCTGGGTGAGGGCAATCATCATGCCGACCATCACGACCATGGACATGATTATCGCAATGGGTTTGGCTGGAGCGGCTGGTTACTCGATCCCACTCGTTATGTCATCTTGTTACTCAGGGGTTTAGGGCTGGTTAAGGGCTTGCAACGAGCGAGCAAGCATAAAGAAGCCGAAATACTCGCGCGCCGAGCTTTGCAGCGAGCACAAACAAAGTCACAGCCGTCGCGCTGGTGTAAATACGAACGTAAACTCGAAGCGCTAAAGCGAGACTGGCTAGAGGCTACCCGTCGCTGGGAAAAATTTAAAACACAACAGGCGCAGTTAAAAGCCAGTTACATAGAAAAATTTGAAACGCGACAGAAGTTTGAACTTAAACAAAAAATGGCTGCACTTAAGGCGGATATGGATGAGGCAAAACAGGTGATGCGGGCGCGTAAGCAAGCCTTTTTTGCTGCAGTTGCCGAAGTGTATGCGCCGCAGTTCGCGTAAGTGCCAAAAATGGTTTGAGTTGGCTTGATTCTGCTTTTTTTTTGATAGGTTGCCTTTATGCGGCTGGTTTCGCGAGCTGGCAGGCAGGGGTAAATATTCCCTGTTTGTCAGGTCAAAAGTATCGGTCTCTACTTTAAGCTGAAGAGCATTTCTTTTTCAAAAGCCACCAACTCTTCGAAAGCGTCATCGCGAACTTTATTGGCCCAATCAGGATTGGCAATTAAGGCGCGTCCTACCGCAGCTAAATCAAATTCGCCAGCGTCTAGGCGCTCAATTAACGCGTCGATGTTGGCGGTACCACCCTCGCCAAATATTTCCGCTCTGCTGTCAGGCAAAAAGTCGTTGTCTAGGCCGATACTGCCAACAGTGATAACGGGAAGCCCAGTGATTCTTTTGACCCAACCTGCCAAATTGAGGTCGCTGCCCTCAAATTGAGGCTCCCAAAAACGGCGTTCCGAGCAATGAAAGAAATCGATACCGGCATCTCGCAAGGGCAACACAAACTCACCAAGCTGCTCAGGCGTTGTGCATAATTGGGCGGCGTAATCTTGTTGCTTCCATTGCGAAAAGCGCATGATGAGCGGCATATCTTCACCCACTGCTGAGCGGATAGCTCGGGTGACCTCTATGCCGAATTGAGAGCGGTTTGGCACGCTCCCGCCGTAGGCATCGTTTCGTTGATTGGTGCCACTCCAAAAAAATTGATCAATCAAGTAACCGTGTGCGCCATGGATTTCAATGGCATCAAAGCCTGCGTCGCGCGCTTGAGCAGCGGCCTGTGCGTAGGCAGAAATAACCTCTTGGATATCTGTGGCGCTCATGGTGTGGCCGGTGACTTTTCCCGGTTTTATCATGCCTGATGGACTGTACCCAGGAAGCTCGCCGCCAGGTTCTATTCCAGGCTTGCGGATACCTCCAACGTGCCATAACTGGACGGCAATTTTCGAGCCCGCTGCATGCACTGAGTCGACCAGTTGACGCCAGCCTTCTAGCGTGTCTTCACGGCCAATGAAGGGAACGTCTGGGTAGCCGGATGCTGCGGCATGATTGATGCAGCTTGCTTCGGTGATAATGAAGCCAACGCCGCCTTCAGCTCGACGGACATAATAGTCAATCATTTTTTGATTGACTTGGCCGCCCGGTGCCTGATTGCGAGTCATTGGCGCCATAACAATTCGGTTAGGCAGCTCGATTTTTTTGTGAATGAAGGGTGTAAAAAGTGGAGTGTTCTCCGACATAAAGCAATTCCTGATTAAAGCCAAATAGCGTTTTTTTGTTACGTTCGGCGTTCTTAATAAAAAGAAGCGCTGCAAAAAAATTAAATAAAGTTAATGCGCGGCGCCAATGTAAAGTTAAAGGCATAGAGCCATAGCGGCTTTAGGTAGCATGATATTAAAGCAGAGTGGCGGTTTCACCGCTAGCGGTTTTGGGTGGAATTGTAATGGGTGAACTTTGCATGGCTTTTGTTGCGGAGCAGTGCCGTTAAGGCAGTTCGGTTAACGGCTAGTCCTTTTGTGTGTATGAGGCTATTATGCAGCGATAACCTTCAAAAAAATGAGGCGTGTGATGATAAAAATTGAGCCTTCCGGGCAGTCCTGTGGTGCAACAATTACAGGGGTTAACTTAGCAGAGCCGCTGGCTCATGAAACGGTTGAGCAGTTGCGCGCGGCTTGGCTGGAGCATCACGTGGTCGCTTTTCCTGATCAGCCCATGACAACGCAAGATTTAGAGCGCTTTACACAATACTTTGGCCCGTTTGGACATGATCCATTTATTCAAGCCATTGAGGGCCACCCTCATGTTATTGCTGTACAGCGAGCAGCTGACGAAACAGGGCCGGTGTTTGCAGGCAACGTATGGCATACGGATTGGAGTTTTCAAGCCAAACCACCGGCAGGAACGTGTTTGTTCAGTATAACGATCCCTCCTTGCGGCGGCGATACGGTTTTTACTAATCAGCATATGGCTTTGGAGCAAATGCCTGACGAGTTGCGCAAAAAGCTGGAAGGCAAATTCGCCGTGCACTCGGCACGCCATGGTTATTCAAAGCAGGGCGCCTACGGTGATAACGAAGAGGCGGAAAAAATGAGCATGACCTTTCATCCTAGCGATGAAGCCAATGCAGAACAGCGCCACAGTATTATTAAGGCGCACCCTGAAACGGGTCGGCTGGGGATTTTTGGTTGTTTTGGCTACATCATTGGCATTGAGGGTTTAGAGGACGATCATGCTGTTGAGCTACTCCTCGAGTTGCATGCCTGGCAGACGCGGGTAGAGTTTCAGTATCGCCATCAATGGCAAGAGAATATGCTAGTGATGTGGGACAACCGCTCATTGCTGCATGCGGCGGAAGGTGGATACGACGGATATGCGCGCCTTTTACATCGCACCACGATTGGTGAGCGTTAAGCCGGCAGATTGGGGTTCAAGGTTTGGCCAAGAGCTTTAAGCTGGCTCTCGCCCAGCGCGAGGGTAGCCATTTTGAAAGCAGCTGCAAAATCTTCAACTGGGTCGATACCCAGTAATGCACACGTTTACCGGTTAATGTCTTCACCACTACTGACGCAACATCATCCGCATATAGATGGATGCCGAGTTTTTCAATAAAGGGGCTGTTCGTGTCGTCGAGCATGGGCGTGTTCACAAAGGGCGGTGCAATATCGCATACGTAAATGCCGTGCTCTTGCCACTCAATGTTGAGAGCTTCGGTTAAGCCCCTGACAAAAAATTTCGACGCTGAGTAACTCGCAAAACCGGGCACCCCATAAATCGCTGAGGCCGAGCACATGTTGATAACGCGCGCATGGTCACGTTGTCGCAGATAGTCGAACGCCGCGAGTGTGCCATGCAGCACGCCACCCATGTTGACATCAATAATGCGCTGATGCTTGGCGGGGCTAATACTGGCGAAGTCACCTACCTCAAGAACGCCTGCACAGTTAAACAGTGCGTCGAGGTGGCCAGCATGGGCAACGTACTCGGCAAACGCTGAGCTAATAGCTTCTGGATTGGAAATGTCTAAAGCTATTTTATAGCAGCGTTCAGGGCCGATCTCTGTGGTGAGTGCATTGAGGGCTTCTTCGTTAACATCCATTGCGCCAATGTGCCAGCCTAGCGAAGCTAGTTTTTTCGCTGTGGCTTGGCCAATGCCTGAGGCAGCTCCGGTGATAATTATGGTTTGCATGAGAAGGCTCCGTGCGAGGATGTTCGGCCAAAGTTGATTTTTTTGGGGTTTAAATTTCTGTAGCGGTTGCCTAAAGAGCTGTATCATAACGCATTAAATACAGTCCAAACATAGTTCATCTACCCTGTATAGCGAGCATGCTATGACGAACGCACAATCGAGTAAAAAAACCATCTTGTATAGTTGCGAAGATGGCCTGGGTCGGTTGGTACTTAATGATGCCAAGCGTCACAATGCGCTGGGTCAGTACGAACTCGATCAATTGCATGATCTGCTGTTGATATTGGCGCAGGATGAAAAGCTGCGAGCATTGGTAGTGAGTGGTGCCGGTATGAAGACGTTTTGTTCAGGCGCGGCACTCGATCAGTTACACCCTGCGAATTTTAATGGCGACAACTTTGCCAAAGTTACTGAGCAGCTTTCGGAGTTAGCCGTACCTACGCTGTGTGCACTTAATGGCAATGTGTTTGGTGCAGGGGTTGATCTGGCATTGGCTTGCGATTTTCGGATCGGGCTTGTCGGCTCGCGCCTGCAAATTCCGGCAGCAGAAATTGGTGTGTGCTACCCCGCTAAGAGTATTCATCGGGTGGTTAATCAGTTGGGGGTTAGTTGTGCGAAGCAACTCCTGATGCTGGCGCAAACTTTTGACGATCAGCGCATGTATGACTGCGGATTTCTGCATGAATTGGTAGAGCCTAAACAATTACAAGGCAGAGTTAATCAATGGTACGTGTCGATTAGCGAGCTTGCTCCGCTATCGATTAAATCGATGAAGCAAATTATCGATGACTCAGCGTGGCAGCGGCTTGATGCTGATTCAGTCAAGGGTTTGTCGGAAAGTTGTTTCTCGTCTCAGGATTTCGTTGAAGGTATGCAGGCAAAAAAAGAAAAGCGAACGCCTAGATTTATAGGCAAATAAACGATGAGTCGTTTCTGTAGGTTCGTTTTTAGTATTGCTAAATTGTAATAAAAGGTTAAATACATTGAGTAACGACAACAAAATTCGCGCTGTGCAGGACACGGCTGGCGAAACAATGGCATTGGGCTCTCAAGGTGAGCCGGTGGCAATGGCAGAGCAATTGCCAACGCTTGATAGCCTCCTGCCAGAATTATTGCAGCCGGCTTGGGCGTTTATGTCGGGCTACCCGTTAGCAGCTGCATCAGCCACAGTCTTGGTTTTTTTTATGATGGCTTTGCTGCTAAGGTTCGTCGTTTTTCGGCTGTTACAGGGTGCGGCTGGCCTGACTAATAGCGCAGCCGATGACCAGATATTGCAAATATTGCGCAAGCCATTATTCAATACAGTTTTTCTTTTTGGGGTGACACTTGCTATTGCGTTGGCGGAATTACCCTGGGGTGAAAAGTTTTTAATTCATGCGGTGTTGTCATTTATCGTGATGAGTTGGTTGCTGGCTTCACTCAAGTTAACCACGATTATGCTTGAGGCATTTTCGAGCGACCATCGCTTTAAGGTTATTGAATCGCGCACAGTGCCGTTATTTGATTTGACGGGTAAGCTGCTGATGATTTTGGTTGGCAGTTATATTCTTCTGATGATTTGGGGTATCAATCCGGTGGGGTGGTTAGCTTCGGCCGGAATTATGGGTATTGCAGTAGGTTTTGCTGCTAAAGACACGCTGGGTAATTTGTTTTCTGGCTTTTTTATCGTTGCGGATGCGCCTTACAAAATCAATGATTACATTACACTCGACACAGGCGAACGCGGCAAGGTAGTTGCTATCGGGTTGCGCAGCACTCGTTTGATGACCCGCGGTGATGTTGAGATAACGATACCCAACGGCGTGATAGGCGCTGCAAAAATCGTAAACGAGAGTGGCGGGCCTTCATCATCGATGCGTATTGGTGTCCCCGTTGGCGTCGCTTATGGCTCCGATGTTGATGCTGTTTGCGAGCTGTTGACCAGCGTCGGCGAAGCACATACAGAAACTCGGAGTAATCCCGAGCCTCGTATTCGAATGCGCGCATTCGGTGCATCGAGTCTCGACTTTGAATTATTGTGCTGGATAGACAAGCCAGAAGACAAAGGGCGAATTACGCACGAGTTGCTAATGGGTATTTATAAAACACTAGGCGAGCATAATATCGAAATCCCCTATGCTAAGCGTGATATTTATATTAAAGAGATGCCACAGACGTAACCCCGACAGGTCGTTTGTTACGATGAGCCGACTAAAACATTATGATCTGCCATCTTAGGCCGTGCGTATAATAGAGCCTTAGCTTAACGACGTAGCGATGATTTCGAAGGCTAAATGTTTTGTAATGTTGGCGCTGTTGCAAGTATTAATGCCTCTTTTGAGAAGCCCTCGTTTTTGTTATTATCGTTTTCCATTCGGCAACGGCATATCACTTCAAGGTTCAGCCCTAAGCGAAAACATATTTAAGATATGTGGCTTAGTGCTAATTCGACTGGCCACCTCGATCGATAGCCGCGGCCGCGCTCTTCATTTTTCATTGGTAGTGATAGTTCCCTCGCGCACAGTTACTAATGAAGTTGCTACTCAATATTCCCAGCGGTAAATTTCTTTATGCATAAAAATTGGCTCATAGCTTTGTTGATCGGCGGTGGATTAATTCTTTGGATGGCATCAGGTATTATCTTTGGTGAGCCACCTGAGACGGATCATGTAACGCTATCGGAGCGAAATAGTGAGCGTAAAGCCAAAGGGCAGGTGCATATTGCGCAGGTGCGAGCCGAGGTCCGCCATGCTCAGCCGCGCAAACGCTTTTTGACTTTGCGTGGTAGGACACAAAGTAAACGTATGGTTGATGTTAAAGCGGAGGTTGCAGGTAAAGTTGTTGCCCGCCCCATCGAGCGAGGCGCACGTGTCCTGCAGGGCGATCTGCTGTGTCAGTTGGCGCTGGATGACCGGCAAGTTGCACTCATCCAAATGCAGGCGGCACTGAAAGAGGCTGAAATTGAGCATGCGGGTAGCCAAAAACTTAAAGCTCGAGGCCTGCAGTCTCAAACGGCCATTGCCCGATCTGAGGCTACACTAGAATCTGCACGCGCCGGTGTGCGTCGTGCCGAATTAAATCTAGAGCGCACGCGTATCGTCGCACCCTTTGATGGTGTGGTCGAGAGCTTGCCCCTCAATGTAGGTGATTATGCTACCAACGGTTCTTTATGCGCTACCGTGATTGATTTAGACCCTATGCTAATCGCCGCTGAGGTTACAGAAGTAGAGGTTGGGTATGTCCAATTGGGTACCGCTGTGTCGGGGTCTACAAGCGTGGGCGCGGAAATACAGGGTCGGTTAACTTTTGTTGGCAAACAAAGCGATCCGCTTACCCGCACCTATTCGGTAGAAGCTACTGTAGAAAATGCAGACTATGCAGTCCCTTCGGGCCTCACTACAAGCGTTCGCATTGAGCTCAATGAAGTATTGGCTCATAAAGTTTCGCCAGCTTTGTTTGGACTTGATGATGCCGGAGCGATGGGCTTACGGTTAATCGACAAAGACAACCGCGTTGTATTTTATGCAGTAGAGGTTATTGAAGACACTGCTCAGGGTGCCTGGGTAACCGGTCTGCCAAACAAGGTTGATTTAATTACAGTTGGACAAGAGTTTGTTTTAGCCGGGCAGCTGGTTGAGCCTATTTATGTTGATGCGCAAGACAACCCTAACATAAAAGCTGATTCGGTAAGTCGGGCAAGCAGGGTGCTTGAAGCTGAGGCTTTGAATGTGGATTTGGCTGAACCCACGACGGTGTTAAGCACGGCCCCTGTAGGTAATATACGGTGATCACTTTTATTGACGCGGCCATTAGTCGTACCCGCTCAACCTTGCTGATGATGGGAGTTGTCGTCTTGTGTGGGCTTATTGCGCGCTCTGTCCTACCAATTGCTAATAATCCCCATATAGAGTTACCTTTCTTTTACGTGGGTATCGTTCACGATGGGATTTCTCCCGAGGATGCCGAGCGCCTGCTTGTCCAACCAATGGAGATCGAACTGCGAAAGATTGAAGGTGTTGAAGAGCTTCGTGCGATAGCGTCTGAAGGCATGGCAACCTTGTTCGTTGAGTTTTCGGTACAGCATGACCTCGACCAAGCATTAATAGACGTCCGTGAGGCAGTAGATCGCGCGAAAGCAGAGATACCCAGCACAGCGGAAGAGCCCTTTGTGCGAGAGCTTTCGGCCGACGATTTTCCGACCATTCAAATCAATCTAATTGGCGAGAACGTCAGTGAACGTGCGGTCTATGCCGCGGCTTTGAGCTTGCGAGATGAGCTAGAGACGATTCCATCGGTGCTTGCAGCAAATTTACAGGGGCAGCGTGAAGAGTTACTTGAGGTGATTATTGATCCGGGGGCATTAAATGCTTACCGCATTTCAAGTGAGGAACTCATTAACACCTTGGTGCGAAATAATCGTCTGATTCCTGCAGGCAGCATTGATACAGGTCAAGGCCGCTTTTCCGTTAAAGTTCCTTCGGTGGTTGAAGATGCCAGCGACGTGCTCGGTCTGCCTGTGCGCACGCAAGGCGATACGGTAGTGACGCTAGGAGATGTCGCAACCATTCATCGGACGTTTAAAGACCGAACCAGCTACTCAAGAGTGAACGGGCGAGAAGCCATGTCGATTGCCATCTCCTTGCGTGCTAATGGCAATGTGATCGATACCGTCGATCAGGTGCTAACTATTGTTGATGCGGCGCGCCCGAATATTCCCGACGGTATTGAAGTGCTGATCTCGCAGAATCAGGCCGAGTTTGCCAGTGAGCAGGTCACCGAATTACAGGGAAATATTTTTACCGCGTTGGCGCTAGTCATGGTTGTAGTGGTTGCAGCGATGGGTTTTCGTAGCGGTGTCATTGTTGGCTTGGGTATTCCAGTCTCCTTGTTATTTTCAGTTACCATCATTTATTTGCTGGGTTATACATTTAACTTTATGGTGATGTTTGGGATGTTGTTAGGCCTAGGCATGTTAATCGATGGCTCCATCGTTATTACCGAGTATGCCGACCGTCAAATGGCTGATGGTATCGGGCATGAGGACGCCTATGCGCTGGCCGTTAAGAGGATGTTTTGGCCCGTGGTTGCCTCTACAGCGACGACCTTGGCAGCGTTTTTACCCTTAATGTTTTGGCCAGGAGTATCGGGCGAGTTTATGCGCTACTTACCAGTGACAGTGTTCACTGTATTGAGCGGTTCGCTGCTATATGCGCTCATGTTTGGTCCTGTGTTAGGTACGCTATTTGGTAAGCCTGATGCCCACAAAGGCAAACTTTCTGTAGAAGCGCACTTGCTCGAGACGGGCGATCCCACAGGATTAAATTCAGTGACGGGTCAGTATGCACGTATGCTTGCGGGTGTAGCGGCTCGACCCTTTTTTACCATGGCAATTATTGGCGGCTTGCTGCTGAGTATTTTTTGGGCCTACGGTAAATTGGGCGTGGGCATGGTGTTCTTTTCCGATTCAGACCCACAGTACATCCAAGTGGCAGTGCGTGCTAGAGGTAATTTTTCAGCCAGCGAGTCCAATGAATTAGTTAAACAAGTTGAAAATGAAATTTTGCAATTGGAGGGCATTAGAGCAGTTAATGCGCGCGCGATGCTGCCCGCTGGCAGCGGCGGAGATCAGTTTGGTCTGGGTAACAGCGGCAGCTCCGATACCATAGGGTCTTTGTTCATTGAGTTGTATCCTGAGAGTCAGCGGGAGGTCAAGGGCAACGCTCTGATGCAACAGATTCGCGATCGTTCAGGACAATTTGCAGGTATCTCGGTAGATGTGTTGCCGATGGAAATGGGCCCGCCCGTGGGCAAGCCAATTCAAATTGAATTGCGTTCTACCAATCGTGCTTTACTTGAGCCGGCGCTAGCGCGAATTCGCGCGCATATGAATACTATGCCCCAGCTCGTCGACATTGATGACAGTAGTGCATTGCCCTCAATAGAGTGGCGGCTGTCAGTGGACCGTGCGCAGGCATCTATCTATGGCGCTGACGTGTCGTCGGCAGGTATTGCTGTGCAACTGGTGACGAATGGTGTGAAAGTCGATGAATATCGCCCAGAGGGCGCTGACGACGCGGTTGACATTCGAGTTCGGTATCCGGAGCGTGAGCGCGGTATCCGCTCAATGTCAGAACTTCGTGTTAGCACTAACCGAGGCATGGTGCCACTATCCAACTTTGTTCATATGGCACCAGTGCCGGGTGTTGATTCATTTGAGCGTGTAAATGGCGTGCCGGTTGAGAGCGTTAGAGCTGACGTGATTGAGGGTGTGTATGCCGATGCGATGGTTCGCGAAATACAAGAATGGTTGGCTACGCAAAAATTCCCGTCAGGACTAGAAATTGATTTTAGAGGAGCCAATGAAGAGCAAGCGGATTCGATGGCGTTTGTGCAGGTCGCATTTTTAATCTCGTTGTTACTCATGTTCGTGTTGCTGGTCACGCAGTTCAATAGTTTTTATCAAAGCGCACTCATCTTACTGGCAGTAATTATGTCGACTGCGGGCGTGCTGCTGGGCCTCATCATCACAGGTAATCCTTTTAGCGCCATTCTCTCTGGTGTAGGGGTTGTAGCGTTGGCCGGTATTGTCGTTAACAACAATATTGTTCTAATCGATACGTTTAATCATGTACGTGACGACCACCCCGAGTTGCATGTACGTGACGTTATTGTGCGAGCTGCGTCGCAGCGGTTGCGCCCCGTAATGTTAACAACAGTGACAACTGTGTTTGGTTTATTACCTTTGGCCTGTGGTTTATCGGTTGATTTAATTAACCGAAGCTACAGCGTGGCTGGTCAAATGAGTGTTTTTTGGGGGCCATTGTCACAAGCTATTGTGTTTGGTTTGTCTTTTGCCACGATTCTCACGCTCATTGCTACCCCCGCAATGCTCGCTTTTCCTGTTGCCCTGCGCGAGAGGTATGCGGTGATTAAAACAGCCGTTATTAAAGCAAAACCGACCTCTTTGTAGGCTGCGTGCTGTTTGGCCTTGAGATCGGGCGCTTGGGTCAGATTTGGCTACTAGGTTTGCCTACTGGGTTTGCCTATAGGATGTCGGCAGGGCTGCCTGTGCACAACGCCAACCTAATCGACCTGCTCACTAGCAAGTGAAACAGGTATAATGCTAGCACCACAGCACAGCTAGCCTACTGGGCGGTTAGTTTATCCTGCTTATTCTCTGATCGTCACAAGCCTCATACAAAAAGCCTCCTATGAAAGTAAACTTTGAAACTGCGCTGGGTTCGTACCGAATTCAACGATTTCCGCTGCGAGCACAGCAGCCCCTGCAGGCTTGGGATGCTGCCGATGAGCTGTTACTAAATACGCTCGTCGCTGAATATTCTGAGCGTCTGAAGTCCACTGAGAGTCGCGTGCTGCTTGTCAACGATCAGTTTGGCGCGCTGGCTACAGCGCTACGTGCACAGCGACCCGATTGTTGGAGTGATTCAACGATGAGTCATGCAGCCACGGAGTTTAATTTGCATGAAAACGTTGATTCGGTAGATGCCGGTAAGTATGGTTTTACTGCCATTAGTAGCGTGAGCGATTTAAACGGATACTACGACCTTGTGCTAATCAAAGTGCCAAAGACACTGGCGTTACTTGAGCAACAACTCACAATGCTTAGCGGGCATATTACCGAGAGTACATTGGTTATCGCTGGTGGTATGACCAAGCATATTCATAACTCAACCGTTGGTCTGTTCGAAACACTGGTCGGGCCCACTCGCACCTCACGGGCGACTAAAAAAGCGCGCTTGATTTTTTCTGAGCCAAAGTTAAATGACGCAGATTCGCCCGCTCCGCACTTGATCGAGTCGAGGTATCAGTGCGAGCCGTTGCACGCAGAGCTGATTAGTTATGCCAATGGGTTCTCGCGTGAACGACTTGATATTGGGGCTCGAGCTATGTTGCAAGCCCTGGACAAGTACCCCATACCAATGGGCAATAATATTGCCGATTTTGGCTGTGGGAATGGCGTATTGGGTTTGTATGCATTGCAAAAAAGATTGAGTCAGCCAGCTGCTCGTGTAGCTTCAGCATCGGCAGCCGTGTCCATTAGCTTTATTGACGAATCGTACATGGCGATAGCGGCAGCACAAAAGAATTTTGAACGTCTGCATGGCGGTCTGTCAGTTGAGAGTGAAATATTACAACCAGACAGCAGCCAACAAGCGGCGAATGACGAGTTTGATTCAGTAGCGGAGATTGATGACGGCGCAAAGCTTGAGTATGAAGCAAAGGCTGAGCATAGTGGTGATCAATACATTAACGTGGCTTTCGTGGCGCAAGAGGGAATTGCCGCGAAGAAACACAAGCGTTACGACTGGATCCTGTGTAATCCACCATTTCACATTGGTAACACCACCGATACCTCAGTGGCTAAGCGCATGTTTCAGCAAAGCTTTCAAGCGTTGCAGCGCAATGGGCAGTTATGGGTGGTAGCGAACCGGCACTTAGATTATCCCGATACGATTCAAAGTTTGTTTAAGAATCACCAGATTATTTTTAGTAATACCAAGTTTGTTGTGATTCTCGCGGTTAAAAAATAAAAGCCAGCTCCGCGTAGGCCAGCTGACCTAATTTTTTGGTCGGCCAATTCAACTTCATTTGACGCTTGATCAACACTCTTTCAGGGCTTAGCTTTTAATGGATTGACATTGCTGCTGGAAGAACTGCATTTCGGCAATTTTTTCATCGAGTACTTCGGCCCATTCGCCGGTGGCAATCGACACGTTCTAGACATAGTCGCCACGTGCCACGTTAGTGACCATGCTAAATGAAACAATCGAGCGAACGCCGCTAAGAATACGACGATTTTTGCTGGCTTTTTCGTCTAATAAAAGTGCAATACTCTCTTCAACATCAGTGCAGGTTTATTCAATTTATTTGCCCTCGTCACGGGTTATTGGCGAAGCGCAAGCTGACATCAGTAGCACAAGTGTGGTTAGAAGAAGTGATCAGCTTCGTGCTGTCAACTAATCGGTATCTGATGCGTTATTTATAGTATTCCACTATGCTATTTTAAGTGGATAAGCTTTTTTTCATAGGCATAGCTAATACGGTACTAGCGCTGTCAGAATGAGCTAGAAATGAGGCTTAGGCCCTTCGTAAGGGTGAATGTGTCACGATTATTGCGCAGCCTATTGGAGACAGAGGTCTTTTGCATACCAAAGTCCGTTTAAACGATTTTTTAAAGCAGGTAGAACGCAAAGCTTTTCGTATTGCGAGTATTGCCGTGGGCAATCCCGATGACGCGATGGATATTGTGCAAGAAACGATGCTTAGCTTGGTGAAAAGCTACGCCAATAAATCCGAGGATGATTGGCCCAAGCTCTTCTTTCGCATTTTGTACAACAGGATTAATGATCATTTTAGGCGCCAGACGGTGCGCCAGAAAGTGATGAAGGTTAGGTCTTGGTTTGCCAGTGATGGCGAAGTTGAGGATATTATTGAGCAGGCACCGGCACATTCGTCAGCAGAGCCCTATAGGCAACTGCATAGTGACAATATTAGTGCGTCTGTAGAAGATTCATTGAAGCAGCTTTCACCGAAGCAATCAGAGGCGTTTTTGATGCGCAGCTGGCAGGGGTTGAGCGTAAAAGACACGGCCAAGGTCATGGGCTGTTCGGAAGGAAGCGTAAAAACACATCATGCAAGAGCAGTGCGGCGACTGCAAGAATTGTTAGCGCAATTTAACTGATGCAAGAGAAGGCTATGAATATTTTTCAAATCAAAAAAACTCAGCAAAGTGGAGGTCATGATGAGTAACGATACTATAGAGAAGCTCAACAAAGACCAAGACGACACGGCCATTGATAAGGTTGTTAAGGTCTTAAATGAAAGTGTTGATGGTCTCGATATGCAATCTCGCGATCGGTTAATTCAGGTGCGACAGCAAGCCTTGGATTCATTGCAGGCGCCATGGTACGCGCCATTTATGCTGCCAGTGGGATCAGCCGTGATCGCTGCTAGTTTATTGTTTGCGATTGTCTTCGCCCCCAATACCGATATGAATAGGCAGTTGGCTCCGCCAGCCGCGTTGGCTGCTAATGCAGTTATCGATGCTGATCAAATTGCGTTACTTGCAGAAGATATCGACCTGCTTGCCGATTTGGAAATGTTGCAATGGTTCGGTGATATGGCCGAGATTTATGAAGAAGCAGGTTGAAAGAGTGTTATGCCTGTCTGCCATAAAATGGCTGGTGGTAGTCAGCTGCTTGAGCAGTGGCGTCGCTTTGGGGAAAAGTGCAGAGGAGGCAGATTCAGAGGAGGCAGATTCAGAGGAGGCAGATTCAGAGGAAACACGTTATGAACCGTCTGCAGCAATGCTTGAATTTATTGCGATGTTTGATGAGCAGGCAAGCACTGCAAGTGAAGAATGGATTGATCCATTGGTCATTAGTGACGCATTAGATGCGAGTGACGCTGCGTTGGTAGAGTTTGAAAAAGGTGAGCTGATCAATCAAGACAGGTGAGTGAGGTTATGAAAGCAAAAAGTCAATTTATTAGCGGGATCGTGTTGTGTATTGGTTTAATTATCAGCGCGGCTTGTAACGCTGATAATTTAGTTTGGAGTGAGCTTAGTACCGAGCAAAGGTCTATGCTTGCTGATCATCAAGACGAGTGGGATGGTTACTCGGTCAAGCGGCAAAAGCGACTGGCGAGCGGTGCGGACCGCTGGCTGACGATGACAGATGCGCAGCGTAGCCAAGTACTCAAGAGTTTTGAGCGTTGGGGAGGCCTCTCCCAAGAGCAGCAGTCGCGGGTACACAAAAATTTTAAAAAGTTCCAGACGTTGAGTAAGGCCGAGAAGGCTAAGCTTAGGCAGTTGCGTGAACGCTTTAAGGCCATGCCCGATCAGCAACGGTCTGCGGTGAGAAAGCTGTGGAAGCAAATGGAGCGCGCGGACAAGCAGCGCTTGAAGGTCTCTATGCTTGCAATGACAGACGATGAGAGGGAAAGATTTGTTTCATCGTTAAAGTCTCTCCCCATGGAGGAACGCTACGAGCGGATACAACAGTTAATTAATGAGTCGCCTGAAAAGTAAGTTGTTACGAGAATAAAACACCGGTGACTGTCAACCGATTTGGGGCCTGTACGTTTGTTGAAGTGTGAGCTAGTAATATTCGCTCAACATCAATAAAATCAGGAGATTCAAATGAAAACTATTTTTCAATGCGCAGTAATGGTTGGCCTTTTTAGTAGTGCTTGTGCTATGGCAGGCAGTATCAATGAACGGCAAAGTAATCAGCAAGATCGTATTCAGCAAGGAGTCTATAGTGGCGAACTAACGCAAAAAGAAGCTAACATGTTAGGTCGGCAGCAGGTCAAAACTCACCGAAAAGAGGCCCGTTTTAAGTCTGATGGCAACTTTACTGTCAAAGAACGAGCCAGAATACAGCGTGATTTAGACAAAAATAGTCGAAAAATTCATAGCCAAAAGCACGATGAGCAGCAGCGTCCATAAGGTACTGGGTTGATATTCTAATGTTCTCTTGGCACTTGGCACATTGACTATAAACTCTGTGAGAGACCTCTCAGTGTCCGTTCATCTAGTACTGAATATCGTTTTGGTTTTACCGGCGGCCTCACTGGCCGCCTTAATTTAAATAGCTAGGCATTGTTGACGGTGTCGGCCACTTCATCTGCAATGGCCTTAGCTGCTGTTAGACGGTATTACTCGCATTGCGGTTTACACGGCCATCGTTAAGCTGCGCAAACTTCACATTGCTCCAGCTGACCAATATTTGATCAGGTGGCGTGTCTTGCTCTAATTGCACGGCTAAAGCCGGGCAGCTACTCCCATCAATATATTAATTCTTTGATTAGATTATGAATGCCGCTTGTACTGAATGCGCGTGGCGTTTATTCTGCGCTCGCTAAAAATTGAGCGAAACTCTAACGACACATGCGCGCGTCGACCAAGCATTGATTAAGCAAAGGACATTTAATGAAAGAGCAATCAGATATCGGCCTTGTGGGACTTGCAGTAATGGGAGAAAACCTGATTTTAAATATGGAGTCTAAAGGGTTTACTGTTACTGCCTATAATCGGAGCCACGAAAAAGTTGATCGGTTTGTTAATGGTCGAGCTAGCGGCAAGAATATTAGGGGCGCTGTAAGCATCCAAGATTTAGTGGATTCGTTAGTAAGGCCGCGTAAAATTATGCTTATGGTTAAGGCTGGTCAGCCTGTTGATGACTTTATTGAGCAGCTCATTCCTTTTTTAGAAAATGGCGACATTATTATAGATGGAGGTAACACGCATTTCCCTGACTCCAATCGCCGCACAGCATACCTAGAGAGCAAGGGGCTCTTGTACGTTGGTACGGGGGTTTCAGGTGGTGAAGAGGGCGCCTTGAAGGGGCCTTCGATTATGCCCGGCGGATCTAAAGACGCCTGGCCTGCAGTTAGACCTATTTTTCAAGCCATCGCGGCTAAAGTTGCCGATGACAATGGTGATGTGGTGGTGCCCTGCTGTGATTGGGTGGGGGACGCAGGAGCTGGCCACTTTGTAAAAATGGTACATAACGGCATTGAATATGGCGATATGCAGTTAATTTGTGAAGCGTATCAGTTGATGAAAACTGTTTTGCATTTAACAAGTGACGAAATTCAGCAGGTTTTTGCCCAGTGGAATGACACGGAACTCAATAGCTACTTAATTGAGATTACCCGCGATATTTTTGCTTTCCGCGATGAGGAGGGTGAGCCCTTAGTTGAGAAAATCCTCGATACCGCTGGTCAGAAAGGCACCGGTAAATGGACCGGTGTTGCAGCGCTCGATTTAGGCGTGCCGTTAACGCTAATCGCTGAGGCAGTATTTGCTCGGTGTATTTCGGCGCAAAAAGAGCAGCGCGTTGAAGCGGCACAACATATTAGTGGGCCAGAATTAGAGTTTACTGGCGATAAAACGGCCTTTATTGAAGATTTGCGGCAGGCACTTCTTGCTTCCAAAATTGTTTCGTATGCGCAAGGTTATGTGCTGATGCAAGAAGCTGCCAAAGAATATGACTGGGAGTTAAATTACGGTGGTATTGCTTTGATGTGGCGCGGCGGTTGCATTATTCGCTCTGCTTTTTTGGGCAAGATTAAAGAAGCTTATGATGATAATGCTGAGCTATCTAATTTACTGGGAGCGCCATACTTTCGCGATACGGTAGTGGGCGCGCAAAGCGGTTGGCGCCGAGTAATGGGCGCAGCTATCAATCACGGCATTCCGGTACCCTGTTTAAGCGCAGCATTAAATTATTTTGATGGCTTTCGTACAGCGCGCCTTCCGGCCAACTTATTGCAGGCGCAGCGAGATTATTTTGGCGCACACACTTATGAGCGTTTAGATCAACCTAGAGGCGAATTTTTTCATACCAATTGGACGGGTAGAGGCGGTGATACTGCTTCAACGACTTACGATGTATAGCTAAGCATCGGGCATTCTTCAACTTAGTGCATGCTTGCAAAGGCTTACTGAAGAGGAGTTGTTGCAATTGGGTCAAATCGACTTGGAATAGAGATTTCGACGGATGATTTTTGGCTTAGTCAGCCTTAATTTGGTGTCGAGCGGATTTACAAATTACTTGCACAGCGGGTTGACTGTAGTCTCTAAGTGACTGTATTTATTATATTTTTTGCGTGTGGTGCAATTCTTGCTGATATTCCTTTGGTAAAGTGAAAGTAGATGGCTTTCACTAGCCAATAAGCTGAACTAAGCTTGTCCGGTGGCATGAAATATCAAACACAGAGGAAGCTAATCATGAGAAATACAATTAAATCACAGTTATTGATAGCGGGTATTACGACTGTTGGCATAGTTCAATCAGTTGCGGCAGGCGATGTTGCGGGACCAGGGCCCGGTCCTGGCGATCCGATCGTATCAGTGCCTGAGCCCGGTATGCTCTCGCTCATAGGTGTTGGCGTAGTTATTATGCTGGTCGCCAAATACAAAAACCGCAATAAGTAGTAAGAATCTAGTGGTCTCAAAAGGGCGGTTTTACTGCCCTTTTTTTGTAATAAAAAAGTCGTGATGCAATGTTGGTTGCCTGAACGCAGGCCAGGGTTGAAGCCTAATTAGCATTGCCCAACTACATGATGATTGCTTTAGTATTTGATCTAAGACTCATGGTCTTTTTAGTAGGGAGGTCTTTTGTGCTATGTTAACGCTTGCCTACCTACCAGTTGTCGCATTTGTTATCGTTGTTGCGTTTGAGCTTTTCTGGCCGCGCCGTACTGATGCCCGCGGTGATGTGCATCGTTGGCTGAGTAACATAGCACTCTATATCATCAATAAGCTCGGCTCGCGCGGCATTTACTTGTTATTGATAGCAGTTGGAATGGAGATTAACGAGGCTCAGTCGGCTACTGATGATGGGTTGCTGAAGGCAACGAGCATCACGTTAGCAGTATTAGTGTTATTTGACATCTTAGACTACGCCAAGCACGTATTGCTTCATCGAGTACCTTTTTTGTGGCGCTTCCATCAGGTTCACCACAGCGACAGCAAATTAGATTTTACCAGTCAATTTCGGTTCCACCCCTTTGAAATGCTACTTGCAATGACGCTCGATGTAAGCTTTATTTTGCTACTCGATATACCAGTGTATGCGATCACAGCTGTTGCCCTAATCGGCTCAACGTGGGGTATGTTTCAGCATGCGAATACGCATGCACTCAAGGGCCTTGACCGGTATGCGAGATTGCTCCTAGTAACACCTAATCTACACCATATACATCACTATACGGACGCTGCCGCAGCGAACAAAAATTTTGGTGTCATGTTTTCGGTCTGGGATCGACTCTTTGATAGCTATCTATCGCCGAAGAGTTTGATCGGAGATACACCGCAATACGGAGTTGTTGGGTTAAACGAAAGAGGTAATCTAAACCCTTTTGCTCTATTGACCTTGCCATTTCAAGCTTCAAATACAGTGACCCAAGTGGGACTGGATCAAGATCAGACGCCAATAAAAAGTTTAAAGGAAGAAAGTTAGTTTTAACTTTTTGGAGCTGGAGCTGGAGCTGGAGCTGGAGCTGGAGCTGGAGCCTGTCCATTCAGTACGTGAGAGCAATGAAAGTCTTGGCTTTATCCCCTAGTACCTTGACACTTAGTTTGCGACTTCACGTTCAGACACTTGATCGCGCTGCTTACCAAAAAATTTCTTATCAATAAAACGTACTAAGTCTTCAGCTGAAGCATAATCGTTGCGATTGTAATCAATGCAGCCAACAAAATCAGGGAACAATGCTCCGCAACCTTCTGATTCTAGCGCAACACCGGGGCTGGCATAAAGTTGATTGAGACGGTTGCTTTGACGGAAAGGGTTTTTCGATTCCAATAAAGCGGCGAAGTGGTTGCCACCTAAATGAGCCACTAATTTTGTCTCAGGAAAAAGACTTCGAAGTTGCTTAGCAAAGTTTTCACACCATCGGTTACGCATTTTCCCAGTAGTAAGAACGTTAAACATTTCATTGGTATCAAAAAGAGCCAGTGAGAGCTTGAGTTCCGAATCTTGTTCATTCTTGTAATGCTTGCAGGTTTCAATTAATGCGTTTCGATTCTCAAGGCCAGTTGAGAGATCAATAAAACGAACCATGTCTTCGACAATCATATCCGCTAAGTTTTTTAGCAATATAGTTTCTTCTATGTTTAGGCTGCGAGGGCTCCGGTCGATGATGCACAGAGTTCCAAGATTATGACCGTTAGGGGCTTTGAGAGGTGCTCCTGCATAAAAGCGAATGTTTGGTCTGCCGGTTACCAAGGGGTTGTCTCGAAAACGCGAGTCTTTGGTTGCATCGGGTATTTCAAAGACATCTCCGGCAAGTATGGCGTGGCCACAAAAAGAAACGTTTCGAGGCGTTTCTTTAGCGTCAAGCCCACAAACCGATTTAAACCACTGGCGATACCGATCTACTAGGCTGATAACGGCTATCGGTGTGCCGAAGAGTTGGTTGCAAATGCGCGTGTATCGATCGTACCGATCAGTCTCGGGAGTGTCGAGGATCTTAAGCTTTAATAAGGTTTCAATTCTTTGATCTTCATTATGCGGGGTTCTTGGCTCTAGCATACTTAC
This sequence comes from uncultured Pseudomonadales bacterium, assembly GCA_905478995.1. GTDB lineage: Bacteria > Pseudomonadota > Gammaproteobacteria > Pseudomonadales > UBA7434 > UBA7434. The sequence goes on from CAJQKT010000018.1 coordinate 24,886, forward strand.
CTCGGGCTCTTATTGCGATTCGAAAATTTAGTATAGGCATTGACCGACAGAGCGTTGAAATAATACGCTCTTTTTTTTACATTAAAAAGGCTGAGTTTTATAGTTAGGTGGCTGGAATTTATTTTTTAGGTAAAATTACTATAGTATTTTTGCAGTAGTAATTTCTTTTAGGCACCATTTTTTTATGATGATGTTCGAAGATGAACCTTCGATAAATAACTTGAGTCGGTATCGCTAAACCCATGTAATTGCGTGAAGAAGAGCGTAGTTATTTTGATAATAGGTTTTTTTGGGTGGCGTTGCGTTTAAATTTTTCTTGCTTTTAAAATACATGGGAAGCTTGCGGCGTTGAGCTTTAAAAGCCTAAGAATATTTTGCTATAGTATTTTTCTTTTTGATAACCGCACCGCAAAAATACGGTTTTCGGTTAGGTTAGATCTGCTCTATGAACGTTTCTCCATGCACATAAATCGCTGGCGAGTTAGACTTGCGACTTAACCGTAATCAGTTGAAGGGTATAGGCATGATTCGTCAAAACATTTTAATTACAGGAGCAAGCTCCGGTCTTGGGCGAGGTATGGCCATTGAGTTTGCTCGTATGGGGCGGAATCTTGCGCTGTGCGCGCGACGCACAGACCGCCTTGAAGCACTTAGGGACGAGCTGCTGGTGATCAATCCGAACATATCGGTTTTTTTGCGAGCACTGGATGTTGATGATCACGACCAAGTATTTGAAGTTTTTAGGGCTTTTAAGGCAGATATGAAGCAGATTGATCGGATTATAGTGAATGCGGGTATGGGCAAGGGAGCCTCGATGGGTACGGGTTACTTTTATGCCAATAAGCAAACCGCAATCACTAATTTTGTTTCTGCTATCGCCCAATGTGAGGCATCAATGGAGATTTTTCGGGAGCAAAACGCAGGTCATTTGGTCACGATTTCATCTATTAGTGCTTTGCGTGGAGCGCGTCGGGCATTGAACGTCTATGCCGCTACTAAGGCGGGGTTGTCATCGCTGAGTGAAGGGTTACGGATTGAGCTGTTAGACACGCCAATTACGGTTTCGACGGTGCACCCAGGATTTATTCGCAGTGAGATTAACGAAAAAGTCAAAAAGGTGCCCTTTATTGTAGACACCAACGTGGGTTGCCAAGCAATGGTGAAGGCCATAGAGAAGGAAGGCGCTAATAGCTTTGTACCTATATGGCCTTGGGCGTTTTTGCGATTCGTCTTTCGTATTTTGCCGCTTCGATGGTTGGAAAAACTCAGCTAGCAGGCCAATTTTCTATGGGATTTAATGGGTGCTTAGGAAGCTTATAGAGTATTGAAATTGACGAGCATCAATATTTGGATGCATAGCAAGTGTTAAGTTAATCTCCGCTGGTTTTATAACATCTAACTAAATGTCAGCCTGTTCGCAGCACATAGCCTTGGAGGCCTTATGCTCAGACGAAAATATAGCTTCATGCATGAACTTCTTCGATACCAGGCTGCACAGAGGGCAAGCGAGTTGCAGGTCCTTGAGCGCAAGGTGCTTTCCCGGCTCTATCGGTTAGATGGGCTCTATGATCGAGCGCAAGAGCTCATGCAGGGGTTGGGGGCCGATCATGCGGCTCGGTGTGAGTTGAATGAATATGATCAGCAGCGTAACTATTTAAAGCAGCAGATAATTGGTGTTGAGGCTATGGACCTGCAAGAGTGGCGCGAGCAAATGATTCCTAATGGCGGGCCTTTGGCAATATGGGACATTCTGGCTGAAGCGCTGGAAGACTTTATTGAGCGTTATGAGTAACGCGTGGTTTTGTATACTGCTGCGGCATACTGCCGGAGACGATAGTGGGCTTTAAAGCGGCTATAAATAATTATGTCTGAGCATTGGGTATTCGTTGCGAGAAATCCCGATTTCCACTTTTGAGAGAAGCAGAGCCGACACAATCAAGTATAATCTCGTCTGACTTTCGCGTTGGACGTTTTTATGCTGCAGCCAGGAAAAACAAACCGCTTACCCATTGTTGAAATAGTCCCTGAGGGCTGTTTTCTAGAGGCAGGCATTGCCGCTGGTACTAATAGTTCGGTTTGGGGTAGGGCCGAACCTCAAAGGCTTTTCTTGCCCCGCAGCCAAATGCCGGCAGCTAATTCGACGGCAGGGCCCGAGGATTTTAGTGGTTCGCATTCGGATCAGTGCGTATCGTTGAGCGTAGGCGATGAGCTGGATGTGTTTGTGTACACTAATGCCGACGAGCAATTTGTTGTCACCACCAGCAAGCCTAAAGCGGTGGTGGGCGAGTGTGCCTATTTAACCGTGATTTCTGTTAATGATTATGGCGCTTTTTTAGATTGGGGACTGCCTAAAGACTTGTTGCTCCCTTTTGGCGAGCAAGCCTACCCTGTTGTTGAGGGTAAACGCTATGTGGTTTATGTCTATCTCGATGAGGAGTCGAATCGCGTGGCATGCAGCACTAAACTGCACCATTATTTATCAGAGACCTACATGCCTTCGTCAGCGAACGCGGTGGCAAGCGCGCAGCTCAAGCCTTATCAGGCGGTAGACTTATTGATTGCTGCGAAGTCCGATCTTGGTTATAAAGCGGTTGTTAACGGCGAGTATTTAGGACTGGTTTTCCATCAGGATCTGGGCCAACCACTGCGTTTTGGCGAGCATATGAAGGGCTGGGTAAAAGCCATTCGGCCTGATGGAAAAATTGATTTGAGTGTCAATGCGTTAGATGCTCAGTCGCGCGGAGAGTTGGCGGAAAAAATCTTAGACTACTTAAAAGAGTCTGGGGGTCGTGCAAATCTTTCGGATAAAAGTCCGCCACAAGAGATTTTTCGGATTTTTAGGGTAAGCAAAAAGAACTTTAAGCGAGCGCTAAGTTCTTTATACAAAGAGCGTTTAATTCGGATTGAGGCTAGCTTTATTGAGTTAGTGTAAATTGAATATTTTGCCCTAAGAAAAAATGTAGTGCCGTTGCAAGCGGCTCTGTTTGGTCTTGGTTGTGGTAGCAGTGTCCGGCTAAAGTAAAGAGCCGCATTCGGATAGCCCCAGTAAAAGTGACAAGTGTCATGCACCTATCGAGTTTGTTAGCGGCGCAACAGATCGGTAGTTCTCTTGTTACCTGCAGATGCCTTGCGCTAGAAGGCGGTGTCGACCAAATGCAATGCTGAAAGGTAGGCCCCTTCAATTCGGCCGCCATGGCTCCAATCGCCAATGGCGGCGAGGTGATTGGTCTTATCTATAAGTGTTGGGGGTTGCTGCGCATTTTTTGCCATTCGTGCAAAGCGCCAATAGTGCTGGCAGTGATTAACGAGCTTCAAAGGTTTTTGTTGATTTTGGTTGGGCAAGGTATCTATTGCATGTTGCAACCATTCCAGCCCGGTCGGCACAATATCCTCAGCAGCAATAGGATCATAGTCGGCCGACCATTGACTTGAGAAATGCAGCAGCCACAAATCGTCATAAGCAACATCTTTTGTCCGCTGTGGCTTAGCCGATAACCGGGATACCCAGCCTACAGTGCTGTCACCAAAGATGCCTTGTACGGCTTTAGGTACTGGTCCTGTAGTGGCGATAACCAGCGCTAAGCAGGGCTCAAGTAGCTCGCTGCTGATTTGCTCGGCAATTGGGGTGTGGCCGTTCAGTAAAACCCGGCTTTGTTCAGCAGGCGCGCTAACTATTACCCAGTCGTAATCAGTGAATTGATCGCCGCTATCGCTTACTAGCTTCCAGCGCCCTTTATTACGAACTAACTGGCTAATGCATTGATTGCGGTGAACGGTCAAATTGTCGGCTAAGGCATGCGCCAGATTATTCATGCCGGGAACACCAACGTATCGTAGGGTTTGGTCGGGTGAGGGTAGTAATGCACCGTCAGCGCTAATACTGTAGGGAGTGAATGGCCATGGCTCAACCACCCCGGCTTGTTGCCAGTTTTTTACCGCTTGCACGAATCGAGGGTCGCGCGCGGTAAAGTATTGAGCGCCGGTGTCCATATGCGCCCAGTCTAGGCGCTTAGTGGCTAGTCGACCGCCGAGCCCTCGAGACTTTTCAAACACTTCTACCTTGAAGCCACGAGTGGTAAGGTGTTGTGCTGCTGTCAAGCCACTCACGCCGGCCCCAATAATTGCTACTTTCATGGTGTGTCCTACAAATTTTACAAATGGGTGTGCCTGTGGTTTTTGATCCGACAGAATTAAATTACGTATAAGTCAACAATTGCTATCACTCAATGGCTGCTCGATTAACTAAAGAGGCCCAGTATGTTTTCACTATTCAAGTCCGACCCTATTAAGAAACTCCGCAAAGCCTATGATATTAAGCTTGAGCAGGCAATGCTGCTGCAGCGCAATGGTGACATAAGAAATTATTCCACTAAGACCGCTGAGGCTGAGGCTATTTGGGCACAAATTGAAGCGCTTGAGGCACTTGATAAAAACGCAAAGGAACTGTAACACGGAGCAAGTGCCATAAATATCTGGCGGTTTAACGTGTTAATTTTAGTGAGTACTTATTAAGGCGGTATGATTGCTTGCAGTCCGCAGTCAATAGCGGGTTTTTGTAGGGCTAAGGCATGATGTCCGCTCGTCAAGAACCTCCGTCCCCTCAGGCAATATTAGGGGGTATTAATCCTTCCTATATCCCGGCCACATTTAGTGCACCTCTGTTTGCAATGCTATATCGTAGGAATTCTTAATCATATTGGCTAAAATTATGGATACCGTCTTAGTAACTGGCGCGTCATCAGGCATTGGTGAAACCTTAGCTCAGAAGTTTTCTCAAAGAGGCTACAACGTCGTTTTAGTTGCCCGCTCAACAGATAAGCTAACAGCTTTGGCACAGAAACTGGAAAGTACTAGCAGCAGTAAAGTCACGGTAGAAACCGCAGACCTGTCGCGCAGTGGTGCCGCAAAAAAATTGGCGACCAAGCTGAAAAAGTTAAATATAGAGATTGATATTCTTGTCAATTGCGCGGGGGTATTAGAGCATGGCAGCTTTGTCGACATGACACCGGCAATGCATAAAGGTATGGCCGATTTAAATATCGGCGGATTAACCGAGATGTTGAGCTACTTCTTGCCGCCGATGATTGAACGGGGCGATGGACGAATACTCAATGTTGCTTCTATCGCTGCATTTCAACCAGTACCCAGCTTAGCGACTTACGCTGCGACTAAAGCGTATGTGTTGTCGCTGACAGAATCTCTGTCTGAAGAGCTTGCCAATACTGGCGTCACTATTACGGCACTATGCCCAGGCATCACGGCTACCAATATGCTAGCAACAGTAGAGGAGAATGGTGCGGGCCTTAGTATTCCCGGCTTTATCATCGGTGATGTAGAAGATGTTGCCGAGCAGGGCTATAACGCATGCCTGCAGGGCGATGTAATATGCGTACCGGGTACCGTCAATCTTGCCGCAACCTTGTCTGGAAGGGCAACGCCAAAGTGGTTGCTGCGAAAAGTGTCTGGGATTATGGGCCGCTACACCTTAGGTAAAAAGTAATTAGCGTAAACATCGATAATCATAATTCACATAGGCTAATTTACGCTGTAACAAGGCCTATAGTGACAGTGGCTGCGATCTCTGCAGCAATTTTTTCACGCTGCGGTTTGGTTGTATTGTCATTTTCACTAGCAAGCCAAACGAATAGTCCCGGTAGCAACAAACCGTGACATTCAATGTCTGTTGCATTAATGCTGCCTTCCCTAACGCAAGCAACAATTGTTGCTTGATAGCCTGCGCTTAACAAAAGCCCCGATAGTTGAATTTCTTGGCGCTGCGCTCTTGTTAAGGAGCCAAGACCTATTACCTCCAACATTGCCGACAACTCTTCGTTGAGCACATTCTCTGCTACTGCGTGGTTAGGCTCTTGTAGTAGATTGAGCGATATTAGGGGGTTTTAATCCTTCCTATACTTTCCTCTCAGTAAAACAAATAGATAATTACTTCTTAGGCTTAATGCCGGCCAAGCCAACTAGCCCTGAGCCGAACAACCAAGCTGCTGCGGGAACAGGGATACTTGCCATAACTATCAAACGGCCAAACTGAGTACTAGTAGTGGAAGTCATAGTATCGTTTCCCTCAGGCCACAGCGTCTCGAGGCATAACTGCGGTGCTGGAAAAGAGGCTTTTTACGTCGGCCTTGATATTAGCTTTACCCTGACTTAATAATTAATCCGCTTTACTGCTCGTAGCGTATCTTTATGCATTACTCAATCTTAAAACGAGATAACTACTATGACTAAATTATCCAACACTCTATCAGCAATCAGCATTTCATTGATCGCGGGGTTCGCTCATGCCGCAGACTACGAGGTTCAGATGCTAAATAGCGGCAGCGAAGGGTTTATGGTATTCGAGCCAGCAGTATTGTCTGTTGAGATAGGCGATACCGTTACCTTTGTCGCAACAGATATGGCCCATAACTCAGCATCAATTGCCGGTATGATTCCGGCGGGTGCTGCGGCATGGAGCGGGGACCTTAGTAAAGACATCGCTGTTACCTTTGAAAAACCCGGTGTTTATGCATACGAGTGTACCCCGCATGCAATGATGGCGATGGTGGGTGTTATTAATGTTGGGCAAGGCGCAGCGAATTTAGCGGCAGTTAAAGGTGCAGCTGCCGGCAAAAAAGAGAGCTTCGTTACTAACAAAGATCGCTTAGATAACTATCTCGCTCAGGTGCAGTAAGAACCACTAATAGTATATCAGGAGAAACGCTGAGGCCTTTCACAGGTCCGTCCTCATGGCGGCAGATGAGTCTGGATACTTTTTAAGTTAAATCACAAAACGTATAGCACTTCATAGAGCGCTCCTAGTGGGCTGATTCGCCGTCAACCGGTGATGTATCCTTTGGTGAACTACAGGGCAAAGTGCCCCGTAGGCGGCATTAGGAAAGTAAAGATAAGCTACTTCGTGTGTTAGGAGGGCGGAAGCTCTATAGAAACAGCGCGACATGCCTGCGCTACCCCAACGTTGCTTCGTGGCGACCCTGGCGCCGAGCAGATAGAGCACTTGCACGTTGCATCGATATCCAGCACCGAGGAGGCAAAATGGGTCGTATTAAAGAATTTTTCCGGCGTATTAATCGCGCCGTGACTGAAGTGGGGATAGAACACTTCAGTGATGACAAGGATTGGGATGAGCGTGTCAAGTTACCGGCGTGGCAAACCGCGCGTTTGCGGGAGCGTTACGAGCGAAAGAAAGCCAAACGGGCCGCAGACCACCAGAATCAACCAGCTGCAACCGCCCGAGTAAAGTCAGAGAAAGATGGCAACGCGTAGAAAAAATAAGAAGGCGACCGTCAGTATATCTCCTAAGGGATACGAGTCATGTATACGTGACTACTTATATACCGGGAACTTTAGTGGTCTGCCCCTTCGTCCATAGCAGCGTGTCTCACAGCGATATCGTTAGAGTTTCAACGTTTCGAATTGAAGATGAAAACCTTTAAATAAGCGAGCGGGCGTAAGAAAAGGGCGCTCGTGAAAGATAATTTAGAAATTATGGCTCTGAACCTCTTAGACGAAGGGCTCTAACGCCTAAGGTCATACGGTCATTAGCACCTGGCTTCATAAGTCGGGCAGAGCGTGTTTGTTTCAGCCACATAGAGGGCTCGATCTGAAGCGCTCAAATAAGCACTGAGTTTTGTAATAAAAAAACCGCCAAGCTTTCACCGGCGGTTCTTATACTGACTTTTTAAGCTATTTAATTAGAGGCTTTCTTGCCTTTCTTGCCTTTCTTTGATTTTTTACTCTTTTTCTTGTCAGAACCTTTAGAACCCTTGGCATGTTTAGAGCCTTTAGAACCTTTAGAGCCCTTGGCATCTTTAGAGCCTTTAGAACCTTTAGGGCCCTTGGCATCTTTAGAACCTTTAGAGCCCTTAGCATCTTTAGAACCTTTAGAACCTTTAGAACCTTTAGAACCTTTAGAACCTTTAGAACCTTTAGAACCTTTAGAACCTTTAGAACCCTTAGAACTGCCAGCGAAGACCGATTTTGTGACGGTTACAGTAACGGCATCGTTAGCGGCTTCGCAGCTCTGGTTGCTGGCAAGAGAGCCGGTAGCCGATGCAATATTGGTGGTGGTCTCAGCAAGCATAGCCACTTGGCTGAGCACAGCGCTTTCACCATTGGCTAGTGAGCCAATATTACCAACGGTGCCCAATTTATCATCTGTTACTGCGATGTTGGTTAGAGCGTCGCCATTGTTAGTTACTTCATAGCGATAGGTGACTTTGCCAGTACCGTCGTTATCGTCGAAACCGACAACCTCTAAGTTACCGAAAATATCTCCGGCAGCAAGAGGTGCTGAACAAGAAGTATGGAACGCATCTGATTCTGTACCACCGCCACCTTCAAGCATCACAACAGTGTTAGAGTTAAGATCGTCAATCACAAAAGTATCGCCTGGTGCAATGCCAACGATTTCAAGCAAAGCACTGTCTTTGCTTTTGCGATCCATTATGGCCGTAACGACTGCATTGGCCGGTAGGTCGCCGCTACAAACAGGTGGTTTTACTCCCGCACGGCTAGCTTCGTTATCAAGGCATTCATTAACCACACCGTTACCTAAGTAGCGAAGCGTAATGGAAGCTGGCTTATGCAGTTTATTGCCATTCTCGTCAAAGCAACTTGAAACGCGCGTTTCAAGATCACAATGATCACTAAAGCCCGCAGAGTCAGTCGGATCTGTTGGCTGCGCTGAAGGGCAGGTGAAGCCTGCATCATCAGCACCAACTAGTCCTGACAAACTCCAGTTGTTCCGGTACGCGGTGCTATTCTTTTTGCCGTCGCCTAGCGCTTTGTCGCAATCATCCGGTGTGTTCATGCTTTCATCGGAACAAGACAAATGGAATACTGATTGGCCTGTGGCACCGCCGCTAAGTGCAACATAAACGTCATTGTCGCTGCTACCATTGCTTGAGAATACAACGGTGTCACCATTGTCGACGCTTGCCACTGAACTGGTTAGTGGTGAGAGAGGCGAGAGGTTTACGCCATCTGCGCCATTCCAAACCAGCGAGAATTCCTTAATTTTCCCGTCGCACTTTCCACCTAAGGGCGGCGTTGGCGGAGTTTCCACCCGGCAGCTCTTCTCAAGGGTCAAGTCACATGAGCCTTCATCTTTACAAAACAATCCCGCGTCGATCGTTAAATCTTCTGCGCCCTGAGCAAGTGTTACTACGGCCGTCGTGCCGTTAGAAAAGGCATTACTGTCAACGGCTGTATCGTCGCCTACTGTTGTGCTTGTATACACAGCTACACCGCGATTTCCGTCTTTTGATGAGCAGTCAAGCGCAGCCGCAGCTTCAGGAAACACCACGCAGTAATTAGCAGCATTGAGGTTGTCGAATAGGTAGTAACCGTCTGAATCAGTGCTTGTAGTGTCTAGGAAGCTATCATCAGCATTTGTGCTATCGCAAACGCCGTTGGCCCCTGCCTCATACAAGTCCACCACAACGCCAGAAATACCCGGCTCACCCGCGTCCTGTATACCGTTGGCATTCAAGTCTTCCCACACGTAATCGCCAAGACGACCGATGACTGGCTCTTCGCATTTAACGTAGGCTGAGTCGCTGTAGTCCTCGATCACTGATTTTGCTGCACCTTCAACAGTGAGAAAGGCCTCGTTGCTCAATACGCCATTTTTGTCGCAATTAGTAACAATTTGGTTCAAAGCTGCGAAGCCAACTAAAAAACTTCGGTCATCCAGAGCTTCCGTCGATGCGTCGACCGTCACGGGCGCAGGGCCCAAGTATACGAAGGATCGAGAGTTGTAAATGTTAAGCCCAGTGATACCTAGGGATGGGTCGACAAATCGATAATATTCATAGTTGGGTGCTTCTACTGAGCAGCTAGATACAACAAAGCGATAGCTTACCGGACCGCCAACACTTTGCGTTGGTGCCGTTACCACATCATCTGCATCATGCCAGGTTAAACCCTCATCGACACTGACTTGCTTTTCAAACGGATCACACGCCGGGCCTGCTAATACATTACTAGACAAAATAAGCGCGATAGCTGCACTTGAGCCGCAGATGAATGTTTGGATATTGTTCATGGGGTTTTAACCTCGTTGGTCACCTTGTTTGCGATGTTTGATGAGTATTCTTGTTCGGCCATCACTACTCGCCTGCTGTTTCAATTAAAGGCTGTAAACCCATATGCGATGCTGTTGTTTGGTCTTTGACCTGTTAGCAGAACTAAGGCTGGTATGGCAATAGCTGTGCCGAAGAATTAATTATTTCAATTTTTCAATAGGTTGCGGGCCTGGGATTTTGCACGCTTGTGGTGCCTGTAAGGTTTATCGACAAGTCGTCTTGGTTCCCAAGCTTAGGCGGGTTGTTGATCCGATTTATCCATCGCGAATGATCGCCTCTATGCAAGCCGCCGACTTTCCTTTTATGGATGGTTCTAAATTTTTTTTGGCTGATGAATTAACTTATTTTATTGGCTTAGGCGTTAGTCGCCGTGTACAAGTTGCAGGAGCTACGCGACACGGAGCTTGCCTGAGTGGTTTGATAATTGATTAATCGGTATTAACTAATTATTTACTCGGCCGGGGTGTTCAATAGACACATCCCGCATTAGCTCGGTGCACCACCAAAACACTTATGAATTTGGAATAAGTCGCTAACATTGATCAGGCTGGAGAGTGCTTTCCAGCGATATAATAAAAGTGGAGAGAACTGTCCAATAATCCGCACCTCAAAAAACTCTGTGCTGTTACAGATAGCCGCTATGGATCAATGAACAGGAAAGCTAATGATAACCCTTATATGTAGCGCGTTATTGGTTGTCTTTTTAGCGTATATTTTATTTGCGATGGCCGTTTATTTATCTCAAGAGCGGTTGATATTTCCAGGGCGGAAGTTGAATTCTTCTCATCAGTTTATTGATTTATCAGGCCTTGAAGAAAAGTGGGTTAAGGTTGATGGTGCAATTCTGAGTACGTTACACTTTTCACAGCCAGGTGCCCGAGGGCTCATTTTCTTTTTGCATGGCAATGTAGGCAACCTCGACCGCTGGGTGCCTGATGTTGATTTTTATCGTCGTGAAAAATACGATTTATTTATGCTCGACTACCGAGGTTATGGCAAGAGCAGTGGCCGTATACAAAGTCAGGTGCAACTTGAGGCGGATGTGCGGACGGCTTGGGAGAGTATTGCTGCTACCTATTGTGATAAAAAATTCCCGGTGGTTATTTATGGGCGTTCGATTGGGACCTACTTAGCAGCTAAGCTCGCTCTTGAGGTCGAATCTCAGTTGCTAGTGTTAGTGTCGCCGTATACGAGTCTGCTGGCTATGGCTCGATTAAAATTTCCATGGCTGCCAGCGCGGTTATTGCGCTATCCATTGGCCACCGATGATATTATTGCTAAGGTGAAAGCGCCCGTACTCATAGTTCATGGTGAGGATGATCCATTGATTCCTGTAAGCCATGCACATAGGCTTGCCAACAAAAGCTATCGAGCGAAACTGGTCATTATTGATGGGGCGGTTCATAACGACATACATGAGCATGAAGCGTACACAGCAGCAGTCAGTAGCGCTCTGCCTTGATGTAAAGCAGGTCAGATCAATCTAATGAAAAATATTGTCTTAATCTCTTGGCTAATGCATTTATTATTTAGAACTTTTTAAGGGAGAAACATCGTGCTCGAATCAACCGTCATGTTAAAACCGCTTGTAGCTTTACTGGTACTGAATAGCGTAATGTTTTTTTGGATGTATGCGACACGTTTGCCGGCGATGTTTAAGTTAAAAATGGTTTCGGATCCTCGGTTACCCGCCGGCCAACAAATGTCAGAACTGCCACCCAGGGTTCGCTGGAAGGCCGATAATTATAACCATTTGCTGGAGCAGCCTACTTTATTTTACGCAGTGGTTTTAATTTTGGCGCTCGCAGGTGCTGCCAATGAGATGAATGTTATGTTGGCTTGGGGCTATGTGGCTTTGCGTGTCGTGCATAGTCTAGTGCAGGTGCTGTGGAACAAGATTGAAGTAAGGTTTGTAATCTTTGCTCTGTCGTCTTTGATATTGATTGCGTTGATCGTTCGGGCAGCCATATTGCTGCTTTGGTAGCTATGGGGTTGAGAGCGGCTACTAGCGGGTTAATCGTTTACTTTCAACGAGCGTTGTACGGCGTATGGTTTAATGATTGGAGTTTTCTTTGATGAGTAGTCAATTAAGTGAAAAGGATAGCGTTGCACGAATGGATGCTTGGTATCATGTTGCAAAAAATAATGATAAGACAGGCATTGAAAACATGCTTGCGCAGGACGTTGTGTTCCATTCCCCGGTTGTGCACACACCTCAACGAGGAAAAAAGATTACTGCTATTTACCTAGCGGCAGCATTTAATGTTTTTTCCAATCAATCGTTTCAGTACGTTCGAGAGGTAAACGATGGGTATGATACTGTACTAGAGTTCGAGGTGGAGATTGATGGCGTTCATATCAATGGGATCGATATGATCCGCTGGAATGCCGCAGGGCAAATCGCTGAATTTAAAGTGATGGTTCGGCCGCTACAGGGCGTGAATATGCTGCACAAAAAAATGCAGGAGATGCTAGCTCAGGCTAAGTCTTCGTGATGTGCATGTTGTCGCTGTTATGGTAAAGGTAATACGCGTATAAGCTTAGCCTTGGAGCTGTCGGTGAGAATATAAATCAAACCGTCCGGCCCAACCCGCACATCACGAATCCGTTCTGCTATCTCTGCAAAAAGCGTTTCTTCAGCGACCACTCGATTGTTGATATCTAGGCTAAGCCTGCGTACTTCTTTGTTGAGGAGTGCGCCAACAAATAGGCTGTTGCGCCAGTCTGGAAAGGCTTCGCCATCATAATAAGCCAAGCCTGATGGTGCGATGCTGGGAACCCAGTGTTTTATTGAATCTTCCATACCTGGTGCTGTGGTGAATGGGGATATTTGCGCGCCAGAATAATTAATGCCGTGTGTCACGGCAGGCCATCCATAATTGAGGCCAGGCTTAACTATGTTCACCTCATCACCCCCTCTTGGGCCGTGTTCATGCATAAAAACGGTGTTGGTTTTGGTGTTATAAGTGAGGCCCTGTGGGTTGCGGTGGCCATAACTCCAAACAGCTGGGTCGCCGTGTTGGCCATCGCTGAAAGGGTTGTCACTGGGAATATCTCCAGAGCGCTCAATTCGAATGATTTTGCCGAGCTGGCTATAAGTGTCTTGCGCATCCTCTCGATATTCAAATCGATCCCCTGTGGTAAGGAGGAGGGTGCCGTCATTCATAAATTGGAGCCTACCGCCGAAATGGTTTGCGCCGTTTTTCATGGGGGATACCGTAAAAATGGTGACTACATTTTCCAAGCTTTTTTCACCCAGTACTGCCTGTATTATGCTCGTTGTGCTTGCCTTTTTTGTGCCGTGAGCAAAGGCGAGATAAATTGTTTGATTGGTAGTAAAATCCGGGTCGAGAACAATGTCAAAATAACCTGCCTGACCTTGAACATAGGTTGCGGGTGCTCCGGATAGCGTGACGCCTTGTTGATCAGTCATACTGAATCGACGTAGCTCTCCACCACGCATAGAAACTAAATATTCGTTGTTCGGTAAAAACGCAATGCTCCATGGGTGGTCAAGTCCACTCGCCAAGGTTTCTAGCTTATAGTTTGCCTGCGCAGGCATACCGATGAATAGCAAGGCTAAGAAAATAGTGTAAAGCATATGCCCGTTCCAAAATTGTGTGTGAATCAGATAATGACGGTTCGACAGTGGATGTGTTGAGGCCGCGGAGCGTGCGCATATTGCGAGCGGGACAGTCTATAAGGTTTATAGTAAACTGCGCAGCCAGATGCCCAAGTCATTTTTCTCCCTGACTTGCTTTAAAGTATAACGGGTAAATGTAATAGAGAAAACCGAATGATTCGTACAGCCAGTGGTTTCTTCCTAGCAGTATTGGTGACCTATATATCTGCAGTGATTTTTGTCAGCCAATGGAATATTGCAAGCGTTGTGCAATTGGGGCTGCCAGTTGGTATGAGTGTCCGCTTTGCAGCTGCATTTCACGACCTAGCTAATATGCTTGGTATTTATTTGCCCGTGATCGGCATCGGTTTATTGATAGCGTTTGTGGTTGCATGGCTATTAGTCAAATATTTATTTAAGCAGCCGCTCATCCTTTACCCGCTGGCAGGATTCGTAGCGCTATTAACCGTGCACATTACGTTAAAGCTCGTATTTGATGTATCGGCGGTTGCTCCAACAAGACATCTAGCAGGTCTGCTGAGTCAGGCCGTCGCGGGTGGGTTGGGTGGTTATGTGTTTTATCGCATGCTGCAACCCACAGATACCGATCAGTAAATGCCTCAATGTAATCCATCGTTTTACGTGGTGAGCCCGCTATGATACTCGGGCAACCCTGTGCGTTTGTCGATCTTGAGACAACTGGCGCTAGCGCGCAATCGGAGCGTATTACCGAAGTAGGTTTGCGTTTGTTTCATCCTGATGGTGACTCTCTAGATTTTCAACAACTGCTTAATCCTGGCAAGTCTATTCCGGCTTTTATTAGCCAACTGACCGGCATTAGTGGCGCTATGGTTGCTGAGCAGCCGTATTTTAATGAGTGCGCGGCGCAGCTGTTTGAGTTGCTCGATGGGGCATTGTTCATTGCCCATAATGCGCGGTTTGATTACAGTTTTTTAAAGGCGGCGTTTGCTCAGGCCGGCTATAGTTTTAAGCCAAAAATTGTTTGCACGGTAAAATTATCTAAGGCTTTATATTCTCAGTTCTCACGGCATAGTCTCGATACTATTTGTGAGCGAATTGATTATACGCGTGAGGTAAGTCATCGCGCTATTGCTGATGTAGAGGCAATGATCGCGTTTATGGAATATGCGATTAACGATCAAGGTCTTGATGCGGTTAATGCTGCTGCGCGCGCACAATTCCAGCGGCCTTCTCAGCCGGTGCATGTGTCCAACGAAACCATTAGCGCAATGCCTAATGTGCCAGGGGTTTATCGCTTTTACGGAGAGGGCAACACGCTGTTATACATTGGCAAGAGTGTACGCTTGCGCGAGCGAGTCATGTCGCACTTCAGCGCTGATCTGACTAGCAGCAAAGAGATGCGGCTCTCTCAAGAAGTTCGCGATATTGATTGGACTTCTACCATTGGCGAATTGGGCGCTCTGTTACTTGAAAATCATGAGATCAAAGTTCATAGCCCTATTTATAATAGGCGTCAGCGACGCTATAAGCGGTTATGGTGTTTTGAGCTGATTGAAAACGCACAAGGGGCATTGCAACCTAACCTTGTTTCTCGACCTTCCGAAGCGAGTGCTGATGGACTGCCGTCTTTTGCTGCCCACATTTACGGGCTTTATCCAAGTAAAGCCGCTGCCAATAAATGGCTGATGGGCGTAGTAGACGATTTTCAGCTGTGTAAGAAAATGTTGGGGTTAGAAGCAGGGGCAGGGCGCTGTTTTAATTATCAACTAAAAAAGTGTGCGGGTGTATGCGCCAAGGAAGAAACAATTGTTCAGCACAATATGCGGGTAAAGGCAGCCTTTGTTGCCAGTAAGATCCAGTCTTGGCCCTTTGATGGTCCCGCAGTGATTGTTGAGTCAGCTGAAGATTGGCGCGACAGTGAAATTGTCAATCAGGCTATGCATATTATTCATAACTGGGTTTATTTGGGTACGGTCAACGATGGCGGCGATATAGCGGCTCTATTAGATAAGCCAACGCAAGCGTGGTTTGATAAAGAGAGTTATCGATTAATCAATAAATATATACACTTGGCTATCTCTGTTGAATCTATTGTTGATGCAGAGTTCATTTGATGGCAAAAAATATCTGGGCCCTTAGCTGTGTCGTTCATAGAATAATGACGCCAGACTGGACAATGCGAGTGACAGTTGAGCAGAGCGTATTGTTATTTGCCTGTTACCGTTATTACCAGCTACAAGAAAATTTATTTTGATAGATGGCAGAGCAGCTCAATATGGGGTGTTTGCGGAAACTGATCGAGTGGTTGGATTTGTTGAACGGAAAATCCAGCCTCGACAAACGTTACTAAATCGCGACTGAATGTCGCCAGATTACAGGATATGTACAATACATCGCGATAACTGTTGCACTTGGCTGAATGAGTAAATAAACAATCAATCGTTTTCAAACCATCACGGGGCGGGTCTAAAATCAACACGTCTGCGTTGTGGTGCGTTTGCATCAGAGTTGTGAATGCTTTGTTGTCGTACAAATCGCACAGAGTGGTGCTGACATTGCGCAGTTGCTTTTTGTCTAAGGCCTGTAGTGCCTGAGCAATACACTCCACGGCAACAATGTCGTCAAAACCTGCGTTTGCAATGACTTCTGTGAAGTTCCCGCTGCCACAAAACAATTCTAATACTTTGAGCGGCGATTGTGAGACGCCCCGAATCGTTTGCAGCCGCTCGCTGAGCCACGTCTGCATCCGTTGATTTTGAGCACTGTTGGCTTGCCGAAAAGGGAGTCGACGATTAATTTGAACGTTATCAGCGTCGGTATCCTCATCAATGTCCAAGGTGGTCCAGGCTACTTTTCTTTTTTTATGATGACCATGCACAGGGCCAGCGGGCGCATTAAAACCACGTATTTGGGTGCTGTTTCCGGCACCTTTGAGCGATGTTTTTGCATGGCGCCGCGAGTGCTGTGAGGGTGCGCGTGTGCGCCATTCAGTGTTGGGTAGCTTTTCACGTAGCGCGCTGAGCGTTTGCTGGTTGCTTGGCGACAAAATTAGGCATTGCTCCACATCCACCAGCTGGTTAGATTTAAGCGCGAGATAACCAAGCTTTTGTCCGTCAGTTTTGAGCTGCGCGCGATTGCGATAGCCCAGTGGATTTGGCGAAGGCCAGATCGTCTCAATGCGCTCAAGCCACTGACCGACCCGTTTGGGTGCCTTGCTTGAGGTAGTCTCATTGAGCACCCGCTTGAGCGTGGCTTTGACCCGTTGCTGTTTGGCGCTGAGCTGAGCCTCATAGTCGACAAACATCCAACTACAGCCGCCGCAGTGGTTCGCGCCATATCCATGGGAAGAGCATATTGGCGTAACTCGGTGGGGTGATTGCACGTCAAGAGTTACAACGTTAGCAAAGCCAACCCAGCCCTTAAGCCGCTGTATTTTGAATTGGCCTGATTCTCCAAGCCAGGCACCACTTACAAAAACGGTTCTACCTGAGGGGTGGGTGCATACGCCGAGGCCACCGCTCGAGAGGTTATGGATCGTGCCAGTAAATGTCTCTGCAATGTTCAAAGGGTAGTCTCAATTTTGGCTAGTATACCCCCGCTAGAGGGTGTGAGATTGTCGTGCGAGTGAGGGACCATTAGGGTGTGGGCGAGCTATCTTAACAGCGAAGGGAGCAACTACAACCGTTTTGTTGGCAGGGCCAGCAGCCCGTTCTTAGCCGGGAATTCAACGCCAGCCATAGTTGCATCATGCTACACGGCTGCCTAGAGATAGGTCACGGTAATTTTTTTCGCAGGTACCGATTACGATGTCATCGATCAATGCTGCCCTTAGCGCAAGGGGCGGGTTAAACGATAATCGTGGCAAAGATTATTGATTCAAATCAATTGATGCGCAATTGTTGATGGACGACGCTAGTCTAACGATTTTTGTATGTTTTAAATCTGCGTGAGCTATTCATGGGGTCTTCGGTTGAGATGGATTTTTTGAAGATGTACGGGCATGTAGCGTCACCGGCATGGCGGATGGTTTAACTGGCTAGCGGTTGGGTTGCACAGTGGTTGTCTAGCTGTTGAGTTGTGCAGGGTGATGAGCGTTTTTATTCGAGTAACAGCGCTTGCTATTTTACTTCATAAAAGCTCTCTAACTCCTTGTTATGCGTGATTAAACGGTTTTTAATCATAATTGGGTTCAAGTTTGGCAATTTTGGGCCGATATTATTAGTAAGCCTGTCAGTTTAATGGTGATTAAATTTTCGACTTTACGCCGAGCTGTATAAAAAATATACTTCTCGAGACAAGTCTATTGATTCAGTCATTTTCGTCGGTATGAGTATGGCTTCTATTCCAAATGTAGGTTCAAGTGTTACGGCATCGCCCACTGAGGTTAATCGTCAGGCGCCAGCCGCCCGTGCCCGCAATACCGCGAATGCCGATGCGATTGATCCGACGGCTCAGCCGAGGTTTGTCGATCGGCGCCGCAATAGAGATCGTCGGCTGCACCCGAAAAAGCCGCTTCTTGACACACGCCGAAATACAGACCGACGCCGCACGGGTCGTTTCGAAGCAAAAATATAAGCGTACCGTTCGACGCTTTTCGCGACACACCGAAATCTGAAAGTTTGTTTTATCCTCTTGCCGCGGCAGCGATGCAGTGCTGCTAGGAAGGTTGGTGTCCTGCTCGCTTGGCCGGCATAATTGTCTAGCGACGGCCTAAGAAATCCCTAATAATACTCAGCCTCTCATAGCGGCGTTCGTTCGCGCTGGCTATCGAGCATGTGGCTGATCGTTCGTCGGTGCTTTTTTATTGGCCGCGCTAATTGGCTAAATTTAATTAATGTAATATTGGAGTGTGAATGTACGATTACGATCTATTTGTCATTGGGGCCGGTTCTGGTGGCGTTCGTGCTTCGCGTATGGCGGCGCAAGCGGGTGCCAAGGTTGCCATTGCCGAAGAGCAATTTTTAGGAGGCACGTGTGTCAATGTTGGGTGCGTGCCCAAAAAGCTGTTTTATTACGGAGCCAATTTTTCCAGTGATTTTAGCGACGCGCGCGGTTTTGGCTGGTCGTTACAACCCCCCGAGTTCCATTGGCCTACATTGCGTGATAACAAAGACCAAGAAATAAAACGGCTGAATACTATTTACGCCAGTTTGCTCGACGGTGCAGGCGTTGAATTGATAAGAGGGCGTGCGCGTCTTCAAGATCCGCACACTATCGAAGTCGATGGAAAGTCCTACACAGCTGCTCGAATTCTCATAGCCACGGGTTGTAAGCCCTACGTACCCAATTTCCCTGGCAGTGATCTTGTTATCACTTCCGACGATGTGTTTTATTTAGATGAACTGCCTAAGAGATTGTTGATAGTGGGCGGCGGTTATATCGCCTTAGAATTTGCGGGTATATTACATGGGCTAGGTGTGGAGGTTGAGGTGTCCTATCGAGGTAATCAGCTTTTGAAGCATTTTGATCACGCTTTAGGAAAAAAATTATTGACGGAGATGCGCGGCCAAAACATTGAGGTGATGATGCAAAGCCAAGTGCTCTCAATAGATGAGCATAGTGCTGGGCAGCTTGCGGTTAAGTTTAATGAGTCAGTCGAGCGAAGCTATGACGCTGTGCTTTATGCGACGGGACGTCTGCCGTATACGAGTGACTTGGGTTTAGATAACACCGCAACTCAACGTCGCGATAATGGCGAGATTGTTGTCGATGAATATTTTCAAAGCAGCGAGCCGAGTATTTTTGCGCTTGGCGACATAATAGGGACTCCGGAGTTGACTCCTGTGGCTATCGAGCAAGGTATGGCGTTCGTCGATACTTGGTTTAAAGATGCAGCGCGAACAGTTGATTATGCGGCAATTGCCACGGCAGTATTTTGCCATCCCAATATTGGCAGCGTGGGCTTGTCTGAAGAGCGGGCTCGTGAGGACGGCTTTGATATCGAGCTCTACGAATCAGATTTTCGCCACCTTAAGCATACGCTGAGCGGTCGGCAGGAAAGAACCTACATGAAACTCGTAGTCGATACTGCAAGTGATAAAGTGCTGGGTGCTCATATGATGGGGCAGGATGCGGGAGAGATTATTCAAGGCTTGGCAATTGCATTAAAGGCGGGCGTGACCAAACAAATAGTTGATAGCACTATTGGTGTGCACCCTACGGCCGCCGAAGAATTTGTCACTATGCGTATACCGACCTCCGCTACTGAGTAGCGGAGAGTTCGGCAGTGGTGTATTAGTGGGTAGCGGTTGATGCTGGGATATTTTTGGCGGGCGGTTTAGCCAATGCATTGGCCGCTACTCGATCTTGTAAGGGCAAGCTTGGCGAATTCGATAAAGTGATTGCGTCGAGCAAGATGTTAGCCGCTTCAGTTAATAAAAAATCTGTGCGTGCGTCATTGTCTTCTTCGTCAGCATCTTCCTGATTCGTTACTGTACTGGCATTTTCTTGTGTAGCAATAGGGCTGGTTGAACCGTCAGATTGACTTTCGCCATTCGCTGCAGTTTTATCGCCGTCTTTATTTTCCTTATCTAGCGGGGGTAATCCTTTAGCTATGCGCAGCTCGTTTTCGATCGACTCACGTTCGCTTTCATCTTGCTCTATCATGGCCTGGCGTACCTCAAGGTTGAGAGGTAGCGCGCTCATCGCATTGTATTTGTCATTGAGCTTGATCTGCTCGATTAAGTAGCGGTAGTCAGGATCATCCTTAATGCGAACCTCATGCTTCTGTTTGATTTGTTCGGTAATGGGTGCGAAGTCACCATATCTTCGATGCCTAAGCGGTGGCACCTGATCCCAGTTGAGTGCATGATCTAGCGTATCCTCACCAATTTCACTCGCATCGTACAAGCTAGGGAGGGCAATATCGGGAATAACACCGCGGTGCTGCGTGCTGTCGCCTGACACGCGATAGTATTTAGCTTCCGTCAATTTGAGCGCTCCGTGATTGAGCGAGGTGACCTGTTGTACGGTGCCTTTACCGAACGATTGGCTACCAATAATAAGGCCTCGCCTATAATCCTGAATTGCGCCTGCAAAAATCTCCGACGCGGATGCACTCAATCTATCAATCAGCACTACAATAGGCTTATCGTAGTGCTCAGGGTTGGGGTAGTTGGCCTCCGACTTTATTTTTCCGTTAGACATGCGGATCTGCACAACAGGACCACGCTCTACAAATAACCCGGTGAGTGTTCTGGCCTCTTCGAGGTAGCCTCCGCCATTACCGCGTAAATCTATAACAATACCGTCGACGCCTTCCTCATCCAGTTCGCTCAGTAGTAACCGTACATCCCTTGTCGTACTACGCACATTTTTTTCACCGCGCATAGCTGCTTCATAGTCATGATAAAAGGTGGGTACCTGCACCACACCAATCTTTTTCAAAGCTCCGTCGTGGTGAATATCAAGCACTTCTTTTTGCGCTGCCTGCTCCTCGAGTTTGACCTTATTGCGGACAATTTTTATGTACTTACTTTCAAATTGATTTGCTGAGTCTTTGTTTTGTACCTCAAGTTTTACGGTGGTATTTTTTTTGCCACGTATAAGTTGCACCACTTCATCTAGGCGCCAGCCAACGACGTCTTCAACCTCGCCCTCATTGCCTTGTGCAACGCCGGTGATTCTATCTTTGGGTTTTAAATCGCCTTGTAGTTCGGCCGGACCGCCTTTTACCAAGCGTTCAACCACCGTGTATTCACCATCGCTACTCAATACTGCGCCGATGCCCTCAAGCGAAAGGCTCATATTAATTGAAAAGTTTTCACTGGTACGCGGAGACATGTAGTTAGAGTGTGGGTCATAGAGACCCACCAGCGAGTTCATATAAACCTGAAAAACATCTTCAGCATTAAGTTGCTTGAGACGGTTGAGCTGATTTTTGTAGCGTTTTTCTAGTGCTTCAAGAATGGCTTCGTCATCTTTATCGGAGAGCCGTAAACTGAGCACTGAGTTTTTTAACGATTTGCGGACCCTTTCGTCGCGCTCTTCGTCGTTGGTGGCCCATTTAAGTGTCTCGCTATCGAGCTCAATGGTTTCGTCGCGACTGAAATTGAGTGCCGCAACATCGTTGGGTAGGTCTCCAATGATCCGCTCCAGGTGGTCGATGGCAATATCTCGATAACGGTTAAACATAATAAAGCTGGGCTTTAAATTGCCCCGGCGCATGCCATCGTCTAGAGCAAAGCGATACTGCTCAAATTGGGCGACGTCAGCAGCGGTGAAGTAGCTTTTATTGGGGTCGAGGTTGTCCAAGTATGTGTCGAGTAGTAGTGACGAGATATGGTCGTTGAAAGGGCGTTTTTCGTAATGCCGGCGCTGCAATTTGCTGAGGATCTCTTCAGCCGTGCGTGCATGCTTAATTTCTGGTTCTAAGTAAGTCAGCCCAGCAGTTGAGGCATCGGTTTCAGCCTCCTGTGTGACCAGAGTCATAGCCGTGAGGCTGACTAGCAGTGGCGCCAATAGCAGTAAGGCTAGTTTTTTTTGCTTAAAAGACATAAATAGAGCTCTAATGAGTGAGATCATGCAAAGTGACGTTTGTGTGCTGCCCACAGGGTTAGTTTGCTTTGGCTGAAGGAATTTTGAGTTATGCGTTCAACATTTAGAGCGCAACAAGTCGACTCGGTTCCTGTGCCTTGTTTACCTATTAAATAGTGTAGCAATTCTATCCTATTGGCGCTCACTGTGCGGCATTTGCATCATGGGGTTTTAGACTGGGGTATACTAGAATGCACGATTAATCCATCGTCGGCTCAGCTGGCCTGACGAATTCACATTTTGACGTAAATATACTGTGTATCGCTACCTGTTCTTACTGTTTTTTCTTGTGCCGTTACTTGAGGTTTGGATATTAGTCCAAGTTGGCTCTGTACTCGGTGCTCCAATGCTCATTGTTTCTATTATTTTAACGGCGGCGATAGGCGTTTATTTTTTGCGTGCGCAGGGCCTGGCTACGCTGATGCGGGCTCAGCGGATGCTGGCCGAAGGGCAAATTCCGGGTGTTGAGCTAGTGGAAGGAGCCTTGCTATTGGTGGCCGGGGCGCTGCTTTTGACCCCTGGCTTCGCAACCGATCTGCTCGGCTTGGTATTTTTGATGCCCTTGAGTCGCCGATTCATTGCCGCTAAGTTAGTTATGCGCTCTACTTTGTGGGGCGCGATGCCAGCCGGTTCTCATCAGTCGGCACAGCAATCGGGTACAGGCTCTATCGTAGTAGAGCGTGCCGAAGATGGGAGTCGCACTATCGAAGGCGAGTATACCCGCGACGACCAGTAAGGCTGAGGAGCAGATTTTTTTTAAACAGGCCTTGTTATTGAGTCATCTGCCCCCATCTAGCTAGGGTGTGCAATTTACCATTTAGTTCGAATCGGTTGCATTTAATGTGCGAGACGGTAAAGTGCGCCTCTTAGTTAGCACTCTCGAGTGGAGAGTGCTAACTGGGTAAGCTGCCGGCTTTGATTTGGTTGTTTGTTGATCAGATGGTTGGCAGGAAATTTATTCATAATGTCTTTTCAGGAGACCTCGAAAGATGAAAATTCGTCCCTTACATGACCGAGTTGTCGTGCGTCGCAATGAGGAAGAGTCTACCTCAGCTGGCGGTATCGTATTGCCTGGTTCTGCCAAAGAAAAGCCCAATCAGGGTGAAGTTATTGCTGTAGGAAATGGCAAGGTTCTCGACAACGGCGAAGTCCGTGCGCTTGATGTGAAAGTCGGTGATGTCATTGTATTTGGTAAATATGCCGGTAGCGATACGATCGAAGTTGACGGTGAAGACCTTGTTATCTTGTCAGAGTCTGACATTAAAGCAGTAATCGACTAGCTATACGCCGTCAACATCGGTGTCAGCGCAATGTTGCTGAATGTTCGATGTTGAAGCGTTTATTTTTGTTTAACCAATAGATTAAGGTAATGAATCATGGCTGCTAAAGACGTGAAATTTGGTGACGCCGCTCGCGCTAAAATGCTCGACGGTGTAAATATCCTAGCGGATGCGGTAAAAACCACACTGGGGCCTAAAGGTCGCAACGTAGTGCTAGACAAAGCTTTCGGTGCTCCAACCGTCACAAAAGATGGTGTATCGGTTGCAAAAGAAATCGAGCTTGAAGATAAGTTTGAAAATATGGGCGCGCAAATGCTCAAAGAAGTTGCATCACAAGCTTCAGATGAAGCCGGTGACGGAACGACTACGGCAACTGTACTGGCTCAAGCCATCGTTAGCGAAGGTTTGAAGTCGGTTGCTGCGGGTATGAACCCAATGGATTTAAAGCGCGGTATCGATAAAGCAGTAACGGCTGCTGTCGCCGAAGTGCGAAAATTATCCACGCCCTGTACTGATACCAAAGCAATTGCTCAAGTTGGCACCATCTCAGCTAACAGCGATACGCAAGTGGGCGAAATCATTGCCTTGGCAATGGACAAAGTAGGCAAAGAAGGCGTTATTACTGTTGAAGAAGGTAGCGGTCTTGAGAATGAGCTGGAAGTTGTTGAAGGTATGCAATTTGATCGCGGCTATCTCTCACCTTACTTTGTTACCAATCAAGAAAACATGAGTGTTGAGCAAGAAGCACCATTCATTTTGTTGGTTGATAAGAAAATCTCTAACATTCGCGAGCTGTTGCCACTACTTGAAAGCGTAGCTAAAGCGAGTCGTCCGTTAGTGATTGTCGCTGAAGACGTAGAAGGCGAAGCGTTGGCAACTTTAGTTGTGAACAACATGCGCGGAATCGTTAAAGTCGCTGCATGCAAAGCGCCTGGCTTTGGCGATCGTCGCAAAGCAATGCTCGAAGATATTGCCATTTTGACTGGTGGTACTGTGATTTCTGAAGAAGTCGGCCTTGATCTTGAAACCGCGACACTTGAGCATTTAGGCCAAGCTAAGCGCATCACCATGAGCAAAGAGAACTCGACCATTATTGATGGTGCAGGTGATGTGGCTGCGATTGAAGCACGCGTTAAGCAAATTCGTGCACAGATCGAAGACACTTCATCTGACTACGACCGCGAAAAATTACAAGAGCGTGTGGCTAAATTGGCCGGCGGTGTTGCAGTAATTAAAGTGGGCGCGGGCACAGAAATCGAAATGAAAGAAAAGAAAGCGCGTGTTGAAGATGCATTGCACTCTACTCGGGCAGCGGTAGAAGAAGGCGTAGTACCCGGTGGTGGCGTTGCGTTAGTGCGTGCCTTACAGGCGATTGACGGCCTGGAAGGCGACAACGAAGAGCAGACAGTGGGGATTAATCTAGCCCGTCGCGCGATGGAAGCGCCGCTGCGTCAAATCGTTGCTAACGCCGGTGGCGAGCCGTCGGTTGTGGTTAACGAAGTGAAGGCCCAGTCCGGCAATCATGGCTATAACGCCGCTACAGGTGAATACGGCGATATGATCGATATGGGTATTCTTGATCCTGCTAAAGTAACGCGGACTGCATTGCAGTCGGCAGGTTCAGTTGCTGGATTGATGATCACTACTGAAGCGATGATCACCGATAAGCCTGAGCAAGGTGGCGGTGCTGCTGGCGGCATGCCTGACATGGGCGGAATGGGTGGAATGGGTGGAATGGGCGGCATGATGTAAGCTCTGCTTGTTCACAAAAAACCCGGTGCATGCGCCGGGTTTTTTTGTGGTTCAAAAACTCAGGCCAGCATGTTTTTTGTACAGGCAATGTGCGGTAATGCGTCGCATGAATTATTTAGGTATTTGGACTAAAATAACTAGGCTATTTTTTATTAAGGTATTTCGCTCCCTGTACTTCATAGTGGGCGCCAAGCCTCAGGGTTTTCATGCTCTGGTAAGTAAGCATTAACCATTCATTCACTTTTTGATATTTTCAAATTTAGGAGCAATTGTATGTTGATCGCTGATTTCCTTTTTCGTTGGTTGCACTTGTTAGCTGGAATCACATGGATAGGTTTACTGTATTACTTTAATTTTATTCAAGGTGGTTATTTTAAGGCGGCTACACCCGAGGGCTTGGCCGATGCAAAAGCGAAACTAGCGCCTGAAGCTCTGTGGTGGTTTCGTTGGGCTGCAATGTTGACGTTTATTACTGGCGTGCTGCTACTTGGTAGCCTGCACAGTAAGGGCCTTCTTAATGACTATATTGTTTTAGGCTCATCAATGGGCACATTGATGTTTTTAAATGTTTGGCTGGTGATCTGGCCTAACCAGAAGATTGCTTTGGGAATGAAAGAAGGTGACGCTGCGGCGGCCGGTGCTAAAGCCTTGTTGGCCTCGCGCACTAATACCTTGTTTTCAGCGCCGATGGCTTTTGGCATGCTCGCTGGGCCGCACTTTGGCGGTTACGCCCGTCTGCTTTCCGAAGGCGGTAGCGGTGGCGGTTTAGGCTTTATGCTGGCCATGGCTTTGGTTCTAGCGCTCCAAGTGAATGCAATTGCCGGTAAAATGGGGCCCTTGACGACAGTTAAAGGCGTTATTCACTGCTCCATAGCGTTAACGGTAGTGATCTTTGGCTTGGCTTATTATTTGTAGCGAATATCTATGTCAATGAATTAAAAAAAGGAGCCTCAGGCTCCTTTTTTTATGAAAAATTTTTACTGCTGAGCGATAAGCGGGGCTTTATTTACCACCAGTGGTGCCGAGCTCGCCAAAGTCGTTACCTTACTGCGATTGTTGAGCTCCTTTAGCGTGAAGGAATGCACAATGGCATTGAGTGCTACCGGCATAGCTTTATAATTAACACGTCGGCGCATTTAATGCTGGTGCAGGGTCTAATGTCCAATTTGACCGCTGGACTTTATTGGGCGTGATTGAGTCGAAGACGATATTAATTGGAATGCTAGCGCTCCTTGCGTGGCTTGAGAGGTCGATGTGAACCGTCGCGATAATGATGAATTAGAAAATATTCCACGCATGGCACCTGCTCAGGATGAAGTGGCCGGTCGGCGATCGCTGGCTGGCCAAAGCCAAAGTTCTAAGCGTTCAGGCTCTCATGGCGGCGGAGCGTCGAGGGAGGGTGGTGGCTTGCTCAGTATTATTTCTCTTTTAATTGCCATTACTGCAATGGGCGCGGCATATTTCTTATGGGATCAAAGTCGGTTAACCAATGCAAGTGCCAAAAGTGTAGAGCAGCGCCTTATTGTGCTTGAGTCTCAATTAGCCAGTACGGGTGATGAGCTTTCACAATCTGATGCAGCCGTGCGTGTGCAATTGAAAACAGTCGATACTGAGGTGAGAAAACTTTGGGATGCTCGCAAAAAAAGCATCAAGCTATTAAATGAACATGACGTCTCGGTTAGAAATCTGACCACACGCACCAGCGGTCTTAAAAAACAATACAGCGCGGCAATGGTCCAGCTTACGGCGTTGGCGGCGGAGTTAGATGAAGTGGTTGAAACACTTGAAACAGCCCAAATTACGTCGCTTCAAAAAAACGTGGGCAATACGAGCCAGAAAGTACAGCAAATGAGTAAGAGCGTCGATAGTTTGAGCGGTCGTGTGCTTGCTAATGAAGAGTGGCTCGAAGCGATTAATGCGTTTCGTCGCCAAGTCAATGATCGGTTGAATGCCTTGCAAAACCCAACGAATCCCACGCCCGTTTTACAGTAGTGCACGCAGTTTTTTGTCTGCCATTTTTCACAGAGTTTGATTGTTTTATAGCGCTCCTTGGCTTTGAGTCTGGAACGATTGATTAATGGCTAACGCCACTTTGGCCTTTTTAAAGTAAGGAGTATGTTTTTAATGGCAGCCATCAAGCAAGCAGATCTAATCGCCAGTGTGGCCGACGCGCTGCAATATATTTCGTACTACCATCCACTGG
The DNA here is from genome assembly GCA_905478995.1 of uncultured Pseudomonadales bacterium. Lineage (GTDB taxonomy): Bacteria > Pseudomonadota > Gammaproteobacteria > Pseudomonadales > UBA7434 > UBA7434. Next base: position 52,363 of record CAJQKT010000018.1, read on the forward strand.
ATTTTATTGAGGCAATCAACGATGCGTACGAAAAGGAGCAATCAAAAGCCGCTAAAGATGCGATGGCGCAAATATTGATTAACTCGCGTATGTGCGCCATGGGTCATCGGCCCATCTGCCAAGACACGGGCATCGTGACTGTCATTGTTAAGGTAGGCATGGAAGTTCGTTGGGATGATGCGACGATGGGCGTGACCGAGATGATTAATGAGGGTGTACGGCAAGCCTATAAACTGCCTGATAACGTGTTGCGGGCTTCTATTTTGGCCGACCCGGATGGTGAGCGAAAAAACACCATGGACAATACGCCGGCAGTGATCCATTACGAAATCGTGCCGGGTGCCACCGTTGATGTGCAGTTAGCAGCCAAGGGTGGTGGCTCGGAGGCCAAAGCTAAATTTGCGATGCTCAATCCTTCAGATTCTGTTGTCGACTGGGTGCTTGAACAGCTGCCTAAAATGGGCGCTGGATGGTGTCCGCCTGGGATGCTGGGTATCGGTATTGGGGGTACTGCTGAAAAGGCTATGCTGCTGGCCAAAGAGGTGCTTATGGAGCCGGTCAGTATTAAACAGCTGCAGGGAAGAGGTGCATCAAATCGGTCTGAAGAGTTGCGACTAGAACTTTATGAAAAAGTGAATCAGCTAGGTATTGGCGCACAAGGTCTGGGTGGTCTGACCACGGTGGTCGATGTAAAGGTCAAAGATTTCCCTACACATGCGGCCAATAAAGCCGTGGCGATTATTCCTAATTGTGCAGCAACGCGACACGCCCATTTCGTTTTAGACGGCTCTGGCGCAGTTGCCTTGGAGCCACCCAAATTATCTGATTGGCCCGATATCAGTTGGGATGTGGGTGAAAACGTTCGACGGGTAAATTTAAATACTGTTACGGCTGATGATGTTAAAGCATGGGCCACTGGCGAGACGCTATTGCTGTCGGGGAAAATGCTGACTGGTCGAGACGCTGCTCATAAAAAAATGACCGATCTATTAGCGCGTGGTGAAGATTTGCCGGTTGATCTAAAAGGACGTTTTATTTATTACGTCGGTCCGGTTGACCCAGTACGCGACGAGGTGGTTGGCCCCGCAGGTCCAACGACCGCTACCCGCATGGACAAGTTTACTCGCACGATGCTGGAGCAAACCGGTTTGCTGGGTATGATTGGCAAGGCCGAGCGCGGGCCTGTGGCGATTGAAGCAATAAAAGATAATGAAGCAATTTATTTAATGGCAGTGGGTGGCGCTGCATATTTAGTTGCGCAAGCTATTAAGCATGCCAAGGTGGTCGCCTTCCCTGAATTAGGGATGGAAGCCATTTACGAATTTGATTTAGAAGACATGCCGGTAACTGTCGCCGTCGACAGCCGAGGCGAGTCGGTGCATCAAACTGGGCCGGCTATTTGGGCAGCAAAAATTCAAGAGCAAGTAATCAAGGTAAACTAATTTTTTATTACAGTAATCAGGCAACGGATAATTCATGCAAAAAGTATTGAGTAGTATTGAACGACGTACCAAAATCGTGGCAACTTTGGGGCCCGCTTCGAGTAGCGTTGAGGTTTTGAGTGATTTAATTGAAGCAGGGGTGGATGTATTTAGGCTGAACTTTTCACATGGTTGTCATGCCGATCATAGCAAAGCGATAGAGATTGTGAGAGAGCAGGCTACTTTAAAAAATCGTCATGTTGGAATCATGGGCGACTTGCAAGGACCTAAAATACGTATTGGGCAATTACAGCAGGATTCGATGGAGCTGGCTAACGGGCAAGAAATTGTTTTGACCATTGATGCTAGTAGTGCAAATAGTCTACAAAATCGCATCCACGTTACCTACGAGCCGCTGCCCACATCGGTCCACGCTGAGGATATCTTGCTGCTTGATGATGGCCGAATTCGTTTGTTAGTCAAAAGCACTAGCACTACAGATGTAGTCTGTGAAGTGACACAGGCCGGCCCGTTGAGCTCTCGCAAAGGTATTAATCGACTCGGTGGCGGCTTAGCTGCAGATGCGATTACTGAAAAGGATTTGGAAGATTTACAGTGCATTATTGAAAACAATCTTGAATTTGTTGCGGTTTCCTTTCCTTGCCGCGGCTCCGATTTACTACCCGTGCGCGATGCGTTGACTAAGGCCGGTAGTGAAGCCAAAATTATTGCTAAAATTGAGCGCGCCGAAGTGGTGGCTAACGATGCTAATCTACAGGAGCTGATTGATGCGGCTGATGGCGTTATGGTTGCGCGGGGTGATTTAGGCGTTGAAATTGGCGATCCGCAGCTGATTGGCATTCAGAAAAAAATCATCAAAATGGCACGTAAATCTAACAAACCCGTGATTACAGCGACGCAGATGATGGAATCCATGATCACGCAGCCCGTACCCACGCGCGCCGAAGTATTTGATGTGGCGAATGCGGTGTTGGATTGCACCGATGCGGTGATGCTTTCGGGTGAAACTGCCACTGGGGCTTTTCCGGTTAAGGTGGTAGAGGCTATGTCGGAGACAGCCATTGGCGCTGAAAAACATCCTACCATGGTGCAGTCAGGTTATCGTCTCGAACGAATATTTACTCAAAGCAACGAATGTATTGCGTTATCAGCGATGTATGCGGCCAATCATCTCGAGGGCATTTCAGCTATTGTCTGTTTGTCGGAATCGGGTAATACACCTTTGATCGCTTCCCGAATACGTTCGGGTTTGCCTATTTATGGAGTATCACGAAATCTTATGGCGTGTCGGCGCATGGCCTTGATGCGCGGAGTCATCCCCTTGTATTTTGATCCCACTCAAAGCGGCGATGTCGGCGAAGCTATTATGTCGTTGATAGCCGAGCGCGGTGAGTTATTGTCAGGGCAACGTATAGCCTTCACATGCGGCGATTCGCCTGGTGAGGGAGGATCATCTAACACCTTGAAGCTGCTGACTTACCGTGCTTAGCTGCGTTAATCATTGAAAAGTTGATGCTCCGAGCCTTCGGGCAAAGGTAAGTTGAATGACCGTAGGCTATTTCATCATTACTAAAAAACCCACACTGGTAACCAGTGTGGGTTTTTTTTGAGCCGAGCAAAAGAGGAACTCTTAGTAACTCAGATCCATCTCAATGACCTGGCTTACTTCACTTTACGGCTTACTCTAACGATACTGGCAAACCCTGCAAATAATGCCAACATGCCTGCTACGCCCATGATCGGAACATTAACCGACTCTACACACTGCGCTTGATCTACCGCTGGTAAAGTGCCGGGGATAACCCATCCCTGCGTCCAATCGTTCTCACAGTCACGTACAGCACCGATAAACTCGACTGAATCAAAGAAAGTATCGCCAGTAATCAATGCATCAGAAGTGGGCTGTTGAATCGCTTCGTTAAAGCCGTTGATATAACCGTTGAATGTTGCTGTGTAGGCCGCTGGGGCGTCACCAGCACTAAACGCTGAACCTAGGTTTGGACAGTCACCTACGGCTGAGAGTAAAGTCGATGTTTCAGTATCAGGGTCAAAACAATCGTGGCCTCCAGCCGTCATTTGAATAGCAACGTTAGCATAAGTTAATGCGTTGTTTTCTCGACTTTTAATGCCGTCCGAATTGCCACCGTCTTTATTCGAAGAACTGTTTGAAATGATCGAAATGTTGGCAACCTTGCCTGCTGCTGGCTCAAATGTTCCTTTACCATCCACTTCGAATCCACGATCGTGTGGCAAGCTTGCATCTTGGTAAACTAGAACATACTGGGCTTTACCGTCCCAGCCGCCAGTCACATCAAATGAGTCGTCACGGTTACTGGTAAGCACTAGGTTTTTAACGTTAACCGTACCACCGAAAAATTCGACGCCGTCATCTTGGTTGGCGTGCACTTGAATGTGGTTAACGTCCGTGCCGCTACCAACACCTTGAAAGGCAATACCGTTAAACTCAGACACCGCAGAGAAATCGAATCCGGCATAAGCTAAAGTGGTGTACTGCAAAGTACCACTGCTGTCAGTATCATTATCACCACCATACGTGCCAGTGCCGGCTTCTCCATATTTAACACACGTTCCAACCGAGCCGCAGTTATTAATACTCGCATAACCGTTTATGTAGAGGCCTCCCCATTGCGCACGTTGACCGCCGGTACCGTCCAGATCTTCCATCGAAGTCATACGAATGGGATTGTTGGCCGTACCAACCGCATTGATGTCTGAGCCACGATGAATGACGAGCAGATCGGTTGAGCCGCCGCCGCCAGTACCAGCAATAGTAACGCCAGCGTTGATATTCAACGCCGAAGCATTGGCATCTGCAGTGACCGAGGACACGATGGACTGGGCGTCTTCAGACTGAACATCAGTTTCGTTACCAATCTCAACTTTTCCATCAAGAACCCATAAAATGCCGCCGTTGGTGGCAGTTAGCGTAGGTGCTGGTCTCGCTGAATCGTAAACACCCGACAGCGCGCAAGCCTCGGTGGCGCCAGTAGCCGTGAGAGCTGCGGAAGCTGCTGCGAAGGTAGCAGTGTTTGTTGGGCAAGCAGCGTTGGCTGCGCCCGCAGATATTGTCAGTATTGAAGCAGTTAAAATTGATAGATTACGCATAAGAATACTCCGATAATTTACGTTAATGTAAGCTCTTGCTCCTAACATTTTCATGACGATAGCAATGAGCCTAAATTCTTTTTTGATAACATGAGTCGCTTGTTTCGATTGCGCAAAAGTGCACTTTTCATAATTGTGCTGATCACTGGCTTCCTGTGAATAACGTCAAAAGGTTCATTGACGTTAAAAAGAGAAGTTGTGATGCGTGTGCACTCGCGCCTGCGAAACTTAACTCGGAGAGAATATTAGGCAGAGGGAATGACAGTTAAGCGAGTATTTGATTTCAGAATTGTGACGCCTAAGGGGACTTGAGGGCCCCTTGGGCGTAATCGGCATGTCTGCCTGAGTAGGTATTTCCTAATGACGGTTAATACTGTTTCCAAGTAATACTGACGCCATAGGTTACACCCACTTCGTAATCGTCGTAAGGCAACCGAATATCAGCCAAGCTGGGGTCACGCGCCGATTCGATTGAAGGCGCCAAAAGAGCGGCCTTGCGTTCGACTCTTTCATTCAAAATGTTAGTGACTTTAAAGCCGAATTCGAAGACGGAATCCTCGATATAGAGTGAGCTCTTATAGTTGAAGTTTAGGCTGTTAAAAGGTTGCTCATAAACGGCATGCTTGTTTTTTCCATCGGCGCTGCGCATGCTAATTAATCTTTCGGAAAAATGGTTATAGGCTAGCGAAACGGTATGTAAATCACTTTCATACGTGAGTTGCAAATTATAGAGTTCATTGGATAACCCCTGCATGGGGCGCTCATCATTAAAGATAGGCGCTGTGAGTCGCGAGTCGATAACCTCCGAATTAATCAGCGTGGTATTAGCCGAGAGCATTATCCTAGACGATAAATAGTGTTTGATTTCAAATTCTAAGCCGCGATTTTTTGCACTATCTAAATTGATCCAGACCAACTTAGGATCTTCTCCATCCGTCTCTTCGATTTCAACAGGGTTACGAATCGATTTTTTAAAATAAGTTAACCCAAAATAATTGTCTGCACCGTAATACCATTCATAACGAATATCAAAATTGGCTATGCGGGCGATTTTAAGTTTGCTATTACCAATGTACGTTTCGTCTTCATCAGGATTATAAAAAGATAATGGTGAAAGCTCGCGTAGGATGGGTCGGTTAACGGATTCACTATAGGCCGAGCGGAGAATCATGTTGTCGTAAAAATCCCATGATATCGATGTAGAGTTGAGTCTAAATTTTTCGGATGGGGCCGAAATGAGCTCTGCTAGCGTTGCTCTGCCTCTATCCAATGCGTTCTGATCTGCCTCACTCAAGAGCACCCCACCGGTAAGTGGATTAATGAGCGATTTACTTGAGCGCTCATGGCGGGTGCCAAGAGTGAAACGGAAGCTGTCAGTTAGCTGGGCATCCCAAAGCACATAAAAAGCTTCGGTCTCAAATGTCCCTACAAACCCCTCAGGAGTGTCGGGGTCACGAAAAAAACCTTCGTCCAAATCAATATGGCCATTCGCTTGAATGGATGTAGCGGATGCGCCGGTCAATAAATAGCAACTATCATCAGTAGTCGCTGCCTGGCCAATTGCGCAAGCTGAAGTGTTAGTCAGCTGTGTCAGTGGCAGCAGCGCTGCGTTCGCATCAAGGGCCAGCAAATCAGTATTGAAGGCATATTGAAAACTATCGAAAACCCGTTGTTGCTCCATGCGAGCATAGCCCATCTTTAACTTGAGGGCGGAGAGAAAGCTAGCATTGCTAGAGAGCGGTAGCGAAAGGTCAAATCCATATTCGGTGGTTTTATCATCAAGCTCAGTCCAGGAACGGCTTGGGTCCGAAGTCGAAACGAACACCGGCGCTCCATTACGAATATTCTGTTCAATGACGCGCGAGTCAGGGGTATCCCTGCTCGAATTAATTTGACTATAGCGCCAATTCAGCTCACCCACCGCAAGATAATGTTGACCGGCTAGCTGGCGTAACATGATTTCGTTTTCAGTCCAGACGAGTTGCTCTTGTTGCACCAATAGCTCTTCGAATGGATTGGCTTCGAGCCCGCTTGAGGCCAAATCAGAGCTTTTTCTTACCTGCATTAAAGTCAAATTAATTAAATGCGTGCTATCAATGTCGGCGCCGGCCGAGAAAAGTAGATTACTGTTGATTGTTCTCAGTGTCAGATTTCGATCGCTAACACGTGCAATGCCGCTGGCTTCATCTGCGCTAACCAAGAGTTCATTGCGAGTCGATTCAATACTGTCAACAAACACTCGCCTTTCGCTGGCGGTCTGGTTGGCGAGATCGAGATAATCGTAGCGTGTTATCTTGCGCATGCGATTGCGCCATTTGTTGCTCAGTGAGCCAGAAGCAATGAATCCCAACTCTAACCGATCGCTGAATTGGTAACGTGCGCCACCGGCCATTGCATACGACCAGTCGTAGGGGTTTGAGTCACTCTGGAGCTGCCAATTGTTATTAAAGCTCAGCGTAATTGCGTCTTGCTGCGCTCCACTAAGCGGGGAGTTTCTAACAAAAGTTCGCTTGTAATTTTTATCGTTTGCTTTAACGATGGCGGGGCGGCTACGTTCACCATCGTCATAACCTAACCAGTCGCGGCCGCTACCTGCGTAAGTCAGTCCTGATTGACTTGTACTGATATCGTTGTAGCTAGTTGATGTTTTTATTTTAAAAAATGGCTCATTGGGTACGGCGGCGGTGCGAATGTCGACTATACCGCCAGAGAACTCAATACCGTAATTAGCTGAATGGGTTTTTTGGACCAGTACATTTTTCACAACCGAAGTATCAAAAAGATCGAGAGGTACGGCGCGTTGCAGTGGCTCAGGGCTAGGCATCGATGTACCGTTGACATAGGTTGAAGAATACCGTTCGCCTAATCCCCGCACATAAATAAACCGACCACCGACCAAACTTAAGCCTGGTAAGCGCTTGAGCGCCGCACCGATATCGCTATCACCTGCTATGGACATGTCATCGGCGTCGAGTAATTCGGAGACTTCAGAAGTTTGAAGTTTCTCATCCGGAGTAAACGCCTTGATCACAACTACTTCCTCCATTTGTTGTCCAGCAACCGAGGTGCTCAGAGGCATGGCCAATAAAATGGCGACAGTGTTTGATCGCCAACTTTTTAATAAATTAGAAACGGGCATAGTCAATTAGATAGTTTTAAAAAATGATAAGGTATCGCCAAAAATAACTTTAACTAGCATCGTTTAGCGCTGGCCTGGTGCGCTAGCGCATGACCGATGCTAATTTGAAAAAACTGGATTTGCTTTTGGTGATAGTGAATGTTCGTTGGCAGCGCAATGTTCGTTGGAGAGGCGCTTAGTTTTCTAACGCAACCTATCGTAGATACGGTATGTTACGATCGCATGACAGTTTGATTAACGAGTCGGTGTTGGCTTAAGCTTTTATTAGTTAGTGTATAGATGACCTTGATACTATTTTTAGTGGGTGCAGATGCTTGCATTGGTAACGATAATGTCACATTAATATATTAAGTTGCTTAGACATTGTTTTGTCGGTTTGCAATCTAGGTTCCGCAAGATTGTTTTTCACAAGCAGATTTTGTAATTTATCGGATTGGTGTTGGATCTATGTCTTTTCAGAAAGTTTTAATTGTTGATGATGAAGCTCCTATTCGGGAAATGATCAAACTGGCTTTGGAGCTTGAGGGATTTACTTGCCTGCAGGCACAGTCCGCTTCTGAAGCGTTGCCCATCATTGTAGATCAGCGGCCCGATCTGGTCGTGCTCGATTGGATGATGCCTGATGTCAGCGGCCTTGATTTTTTGCGCCGGCTAAAGCGGGATGACAACACGCGTGAAATCCCGGTGATTATGTTGACCGCTAAAACCGAAGAAAACAGCGTAGTGAATGGCTTGGACGCTGGTGCCGACGATTATATTAGTAAGCCTTTTAGGCCGCGTGAATTGATTTCACGTATTCAGGCCATTATGCGCAGGATCAGCAAAATAACGGGTGATGGTCTTTTAGTGGTTGGGGAATTGTGCCTCGATATGAAGGGGCATTGTGTATTTGTCGATGATCAGTTAGTGGCTATGGGGCCAACCGAATACAATTTACTCAAATTTTTTATGGGTCATCCCGATCGGGCTTATTCTCGAGCACAGCTACTTGATCAGGTTTGGGGCAGCAATGTGTATGTGGAAGAGCGCACCGTTGATGTACATATTCGTCGTTTGCGCAAAGCCTTAAAGCCCGCCGCAGATGGAGTGGACTGTGGGCGCTTTATTCAGACAGTGCGCGGTGCTGGCTATCGGTTCTCGGCGCGTCTAGCGTCTCTCTAGGCATTCTACTATGATGTCGCGCGCCGCCGCGGTTGGCCCGTGCTGGCGTTCGCGCTTATAGCGGTTCAGATCAATAGATTTGCGCCATTCTATTAGCCTTCTCATTGTGATCAGTGGTGGAAAATGCGTTCATTGTTTCAAAGTACACTTTTACAGCTCGCTTTGTTCGCAGGCGTGGGGCTAGTGGTTGGCTACGAATTATCGAGCATTTGGGCAGGGCTGGCGCTTGCGGCTGTTATTTACATTGCCATCATGTTGCTAAATTTTAGGCGGGTTTCCGATTGGTTGTTGTTGGGTGCACGGGTCGAGATACCCGTAGCGAATACTTTTTGGACCACCATTATGGACCAAATATCGCGAATCATTCGGAAGTTAGAGGTTGAAAATTCAGCACTGAAAGCCGACGTAGATTTTTTTAAAGACTCTTTTGAGGCGTTGGATAGTGCTGTGGTCGTGATCGATGAGCGTGGCGAAATTGATTGGGCAAATGTTGCAGCCCAAGCCTTGCTGGGTGTTGCAATAGCTCGTGATAAAGGCGAACTATTGGTTAATTTGATACGTGCCCCCGAATTTATTAGCTATCTTGATAGCGGGGACTTTTCTAAACCGCTCAAGTTGCATTCTCCTGTAGACCCTAAGTTGAGTTTAGAGATCCAAGCGACACCTTTTCGGCACGAGTATGTATTAATTTTTGTTCGTGATGTCAGTGATCTTGCTCACTTGGAGAGTATCCGGCAAGATTTTATTGCTAACGTGTCGCATGAGCTCCGCACACCATTGACTGTGATTACAGGCTATCTTGATATTATTAAGGGGCGCGATGAGCAGATGCCTCCGGCGATGCTACGAGTAGTGGATCAAATGCTTGAGCAATCACAGCGAATGGATAGCATGGTCAATGATCTTATTTGGTTGTCGCGCCTCGAGACCCTGCCCGAGGGGCAAAAAACCGAGCTGATTCCATTAGCGGGCTTAATTTTTGGTTTGATAGAGGAAGTGCGGGTCAGTGCTCCTGAAAAAGTGGTTAGTTTCAAGCTTGACCAAGTAGCTGAAGGTTCTTCGTCAGATTCCGTGGCTACATCTAACAAAGACCTCGCGGTTCCAGCCGTTGAGAGTAGTGTTGCTATCCGAGGTAACTACGACGAGCTGCGCGCGGCTTTTTCCAATTTACTCCAAAATGCGATTAAGTATACAGCCGTCGATGGTTGTATAGAAATTATTGGCGCTTGGCAGTGGGATGGCTTCCGATTGAAATTTAAAGACAACGGCATTGGCATAGACCCCGTTCATCTGCCGCGTCTGACGGAGCGCTTTTATCGCGTTGATGATAGTCGAACATCAAGTACAGGCGGCACCGGCTTGGGGCTCGCTATCGTTAAGCATGTTTTAATTCGGCATCAAGCGGAGTTGCATGTGTCGAGTCGGGAGGGGCATGGCTCTTCTTTTACTTGTGTTTTCCCCGCCCATCTTGTGACCAAGTAATCCACTCGCATTTAGCGACTTTTTGGCGTATTGAAATTCGTCTTGATGTTCACAAGGGCTAATTTTTGGACGGTCATCAAAGTGTCATAATTTGGTCGTATTATCCTTTCACGTTATCAACAAGCGGCGAATGACGGCAATCATTAGGTTTCTTTCGCCCTAGTTATTCATCTGAAGTTTATATCTTTGAGGGTTTGTTTATGAAAAGAGTCATTGTTCTTAGCGCGATTGCGCTCGCGATGTCTAATTGGGCGACTGGCAATTCAGAGCGTAATTACATCGAAGTGGTGGGTTCCTCGACGGTCTATCCATTTGCCACAGCAGTAGCCGAAAGGTTCGGGAAGGGAACGAGCTTTAAAACGCCCAAAATTGAGTCTACCGGGTCCGGCGGTGGTATGAAACTGTTCTGTAACGGTATTGGCACAGGCCATCCTGATATCACTAACGCGTCGCGACGTATTAAAATCAATGAATACAACATGTGCCATGAGAACGGCGTGAAGGAAATTGTAGAGGTGCTAATTGGCTACGACGGGATTGCATTCGCCAACTCTAAAGATTCGCCACAGTATTCATTGACCCGACAAGACATCTATCTGGCACTGGCCGCAGACATACCGAATCCTGATGGTAGCGAGACCTTTATCAAAAACCCCAATATTACTTGGCAAGACGTGAACGCTGCGCTGCCTGCGGTAAAAATTGAGGTTTTAGGTCCGCCGCCAACCTCTGGGACACGAGATGCTTTTGTTGAATTGGCATTAGAGGGGGGTTGTAAGGCTTATCCATGGGTAAAAGCGCTGAAAAAAGTCAATAAACCCGAGTACAAAAGCCGCTGTCATACCATTCGTGAAGATGGAGCCTATATTGAGGCAGGCGAAAACGACAATCTAATTGTGAGCAAGCTTGAAGCGAATCCATCGGCTTTTGGTATTTTTGGATTCAGTTTCTTAGATCAAAATGCGGAAAAAGTTCAGGGCTCATTGGTTGACGGCTTCGCACCCACCTTCGAATCGATCGCTGATGGCGACTACAGTGTATCCCGTCCCCTCTACTTTTATGTTAAAAAAGCACATGTGGGCGTAGTGCCAGGGATAGAGCAATTTTTACGTGAATTCACCAGTGAGGGCGCTTGGGGGGAAGACGGATATTTGGTCGATAAAGGGATGATCCCACTGAGTTTTGAATTGCGCACCAATATGGCAAAATCAGTCAAGTCACTTAATAATCTTGTGCTGAATTAGCAACTGTTTATTGACACAAAAGAGTAGACCAAAAGCCAGCTCAAAATGCTGGCTTTTGTTATTCTCTACGGGTATAAAGGGCGCCGAATTGTATGCACGCAGGTTAAGAATAGTCGTCTTTGTATTAGCGACTGCTCAACCTTAATTTTCAAAAGCATTGATTGATATCTATGTCACTTAGCACACTATTTACCGTAGCTCTCGTAGTCGTCATTCTAGCGTTCTACACCGGTCAACGTAAGGCCTTGGGCTTTCGTATGGGCGGGGGCAGATCCCACTCTTTACCTTTTTACCACGGCTCTTGGTTTGCTGTGTGCGTTCTACTGCCAGCAGCGCTCTTCTTGTTACTTTGGTCGGTGGGCGATGGCGCAGTTATTAAGTCGATTATTTTAGCGGACCTACCCGAGCCTTTTGCTAGCCAGTCTAAGCAAGAAATTCTGCTGGTTTACAGCGAAATTACGCAGCTCGGTCAGTCATCATTTGTCTCCAACAATGCTGCCGCATTAGCCGCTAGTGGTAAAGAATTTCAGGCTTTGCATAGCTTGAGCGCTCAGTTGAAATACAGTTTTGCTAGCGTTCTCGTATTAATAGGCGCAATTTATGGCTGGACGCGTTTACGACCTCATTTTAACGCGAGGGTCAAGTTCGAAGGGGCTGTGCGTAAGGTCTTATTTTTGTCGGCTAGCGTTGCCATACTGACAACGCTAGGCATCATTTTTTCTGTGCTGTTTGAGGCTTTACGGTTTTTCGACTCGGTTTCGATTGTAGACTTTATTTTTGGTACTCACTGGAGTCCGCAAATGTCTATTCGGGAAGATCAAGTAGGCTCTTCGGGTGCTTTTGGTGCTGTGCCATTGTTTGTCGGAACGCTACTCATATCGGCGATAGCCATGTTAGTTGCCGTACCCGTGGGCTTAATGTCAGCAATTTATTTATCGGAATACGCCAGTCGCCGTTTTCGTGCATGGGCAAAACCTTTGCTAGAAGTTTTGGCGGGTATTCCAACCGTAGTGTATGGTTTTTTTGCGGCCATAACGGTCGCGCCATTGCTGCGTAATGTAGGAGAGACGTTGGGCCTAAGCGTGGCCTCAGAGAGTGCCCTAGCGGTAGGGCTCGTTATGGGTGTGATGATCATTCCCTTCGTTTCGTCATTGTCAGACGATGTGATTAACGCAGTGCCTCAGACAATGCGCGATGGCTCTTATGGTTTGGGTGCCACGCGCTCTGAAACGATTCGGCAGGTGATTATTCCAGCTGCGTTACCGGGTATTGTTGGTAGTGTATTGCTAGCGGTTTCAAGGGCCATCGGTGAAACGATGATTGTGGTGATGGCTGCAGGGCTCTCTGCTAGATTGACCGTAAACCCACTTGAAGCAGTCACCACCGTTACGGTGCAAATTGTGACGTTGCTAGTGGGTGATCAAGAGTTTGATTCTCCTAAAACCCTGGCAGCGTTTGCGCTGGGTTTGATGTTGTTTATTACAACGCTTTGCTTAAATATTATTGCTTTACATATCGTTCGCAGGTATCGCGAGCAATATGATTAGCCCCCCGCTAGTGGTTATCCTTTCGGCCAATATTTTTTTACATTGAATGATTTGTTATGTCGCAAACTACCATTGATATTGTTAACAAAAATCTCGCTAAACGCTATGCGCGCGAGAAGCGCTTCAGGCTTTTAGGTTTTGGGTCTGTAATGATTGGTTTCGCCGCCTTGGTGTTTCTGCTTGTCACTATTGTTGGCGACGGCTGGGGCGCGTTTAAGCAATCATCAGTGCGCTTGCAGCTCAATTTTGATCAGTCTGTTCTCAGCATCGAGGATGTGGCAGACGAAGAGCAGTGGCAATATGGAAATTATATTGGCGTGATTAAAGCGGCTTTGCGAGAACGTTTTCCGGAGATGACCTCTCGAGCACAAAAAAAATTGATTTACCGTGTGGTCAGCCCTGGAGCTGATCACCAAGTGCGTCAATTATTGAAAAAGAATCCCGAGTGGCTTGGCTCTAGACAAGAGGTATGGCTGCCAGCGGATGACGATATAGATTCTTTTGTTAAAGGGCATGTCGATCGCAGTCTGCCAGAGAGCGATAGGCGAATTAAAGATACTCAAATCGTATTAGTTGATGCGCTGCAAGAATCCGGCGACTTAAAATTGAAATTCAATACGCTGCTTTTCACAGCTGGAGATTCTCGTGAACCAGAGCAGGCCGGTATTCGCGGTGCTTTAGTAGGCTCGTTTCTAACGTTGCTAGTGACCCTTAGTTTGTCCTTTCCTATTGGTGTTGCGGCAGCCCTATACTTAGAAGAGTTTGCACCAAAAAACCGTTTTACCGATGTAATTGAAGTGAATATCAATAATTTGGCTGCTGTTCCCTCCATCGTTTTTGGCCTGTTAGGGCTTGCGGTTTTTCTGAATGTATTTGGTTTGCCTCGCTCCGTGCCTTTACTGGGTGGTATCGTGCTGACCTTAATGACGTTGCCGACGATCATAATCTCCAGTCGTGCAGCCCTTAAAGCCGTTCCTCCCTCTATCAAAGAGGCCGCTTTAGGGTTAGGGGCCTCAAAGATGCAAGTTATCTTTCATCATGTATTACCCTTAGCTTTGCCGGGTATGCTCACTGGAGCTATTATCGGCATGGCGCAAGCGCTTGGCGAAACAGCGCCGTTGTTGATGATAGGAATGGTAGCTTTTATTGTCGATGTTCCCGGATCACTTACTGATCCGGCTACCGTATTACCGGTGCAGATATTCTTGTGGTCGGACAGTCCCGAAAGAGCATTTATTGAGCGCACATCAGGCGCAATTATGGTGTTATTAACGTTCCTCATCACAATGAATGCTATTGCGGTATTGTTACGCAAGCGTTTTGAGCGACGGTGGTAGCGCTCAACAACTTTGCAAGATGGCTTTATATTTGAGTCATCCTGAATGAAACGCAATACATTTTTGCTTTCATCACTTAATGTTCAACTAGATTATGCCAAGTGGGAAGATAACTTCTGTGACAGAGCAAACGAACCAACTACAGACTGCGCCGTCGACCGGTGAGACAAAGTTAGCTAATCGAGCCAATGATTATTCGCAAACAGTGGGTAACATTCGCGTTGATAGTCCTAAAATGTCGATGAGTAATGTCGATGTTTTTTATGGCGATAAGCAAGCGATTTTTGATGTGAGTCTTGATATTGCCAAGAATGAAGTGATCGCCATGATCGGCCCATCGGGCTGTGGCAAATCGACATTCTTGCGCTGTTTGAATCGCATGAACGATACCATCGATATTTGTCGAGTGAGCGGCAAGATATTATTAGAGCATGAAGATATATACGACGCAAAGTTAGATGTCGTTCCGCTGCGTGCTCGTGTGGGTATTGTTTTTCAAAAGCCCAACCCGTTTCCCAAGTCGATCTACGATAACGTGGCTTACGGCCCAAGAATACATGGGCTTGCCACAAGTAAAGTTGAGCTTGATGAAATTGTAGAGACGAGCTTGAAAAGAGCGGGGCTTTGGAATGAGGCTAAAGATAGGTTAGATCAGCCTGGTACTGGATTGTCGGGTGGCCAGCAGCAACGTTTGTGTATTGCTCGCACGATTGCGGTGAGTCCAGAGGTGATCTTAATGGATGAGCCATGCTCGGCATTAGATCCCATCGCTACCGCGCGCATTGAAGAGTTGATTGATGAGCTGCGCAGCAACTACACCATTGCTATAGTTACTCACTCTATGCAGCAGGCTGCGCGTGTGTCTAACCGCACAGCATACTTCCATCTGGGTTACTTGGTTGAAGTTGGGAAAACGAACGACATTTTTACCAACCCAAACCATAAGCTGACAGAAGACTACATAACGGGTCGTTTTGGTTAATTGTAAATAGGACGAAATCATGAATTCTGATAATAGTAGCGGTCATATCTCGCAGCGTTTTGACGATGAATTAGATGCGGTGAAAAGTCAGCTGACTGAAATGGGTGGCATAGTCGAAAAGCAAGTCAGCGATGCTATTGCGTCATTGCTCGATGCGGATGCGTTGTTGGCTGAAAAAGTGGTAAAAAAAGATAAGTCGATTAACACTTTAGAGGTATCAATAGACGAAGATTGCGCATTAATTCTCGCGCGGCGCCAGCCGGCAGCGCGAGACCTCCGCTTAGTTTTGTCGATCATTAAAACCACCACTGACCTTGAGCGTATTGGCGATGAAGCCGATAAGATGGCCACACAGGCCATTAATCTTGCTGAAGAGGGAAAAGCACCGCATGGTTATGTCGAAATTCGGCATATTGGCCAGCATGTCTCTAAAATGTTGTCGCAGGCGCTTGACTGTTTTGTGAGGCAAGATGTTGAGTTGGCTCTTAGGGTGGCGCAGGAAGACAAGGCGGTGGATCTTGAATACGGTACGGCCTTACGAGCTATGATGACCTATATGATCGAAGATCCGCGCAGCATTACCCGCGTAATGAGTATTATGTGGTCGTTGCGCGCGCTTGAACGAATAGGTGATCATGCGCGCAATATTGCCGAACATGTGATTTATCTCGTTAAAGGCGACGATGTGCGGCACCTAGGCCTGAAAAAAATGGCTGAGAAAGTGCACGAGACATAACAGTTGCTTTTGGGGCGCAATGCTGGCCCTGAAGCAGGGCGGCGCGAGGACTGGGTTGGTAGCGACGTCGTATGATTACTTTAGAAGCCCCTGGATTAGGGGCTTTTTTTGTTGTCGCTTTTTTATGTAAGATCAAGAATCCTCAGTGTTTATCCAAAGATTCCCTTAAAGAAAAAGAAGAATAAAATGGCCAGGGCAGCGCCGGCTGGCAATGTAATGACCCAAGACATAAAGATAGTGCCAACCACGCGTAAGTTCAACGCGCCAATACCGCGTGCCATACCAACGCCTAATACCGCACCGACTAAAGTATGCGTAGTTGAAATGGGTAGGCCAGTGGCGGATGCAAAAACAACCGTGGTTGCTGCACCTAGCTCGGCAGCGAAGCCGCGACTTGGCGTAAGCTCTGTAATTTTTCGCCCTATGGTTGCCATTACTTTGAAGCCGTAGGTTGCGAGACCAATAGCAATACCGGCAGCACCTAAGAGCAAAACCCAGTTGGGCAGCGCGGATTTGGCAACAATAACCCCTTCGTTTTTAATGACACCAACTACTGCGGCTAACGGACCAATGGCATTTGCTACGTCGTTAGATCCATGGGCAAATGCCATGGCACACGCAGTGAATATCATTAAGACGCTAAATACTTTTTCTACATTAACAAATCGGTTTTGAGAGGGGTCAACCGGCTCTACTTTAATGTTACGAAGCAGTAAAATACCTAGCCCAGCGACAACAAGTCCCACCAATGCAGCCGTGGGCAGCGCATTGGCAAATTTACTCTCGAAACCATAGTCCACTGCAACGCCAATATGCTTAAAGCCCTTCAGCAGAGTGACCATGGCAATCATAAAGCCGACGGCAAAAATATAATACGGAACATATTTTTTTGCATTTTCAAATGGCGTGGCAGTATTAATTATCAGCCGCTGCACGCTCATAAATAACCCGAATGAAATGACGCCTGCAAGAACGGGCGACACCACCCAACTGGCGACAATTTGCGATACTTTCCCCCAATTTACAGCATCAACCGAAATGCCCACTGCCGCAAAACCAACGAGGGCGCCTACGATAGAATGCGTGGTTGAGACCGGCCAGCCGGCCATGCTCGCTATCAAAAGCCAAATGCCCGCAGCTAAAAGCGCAGAAATCATGCCATAGACTAATAGCTCTGGTGAGCCGTCTAGGGCGGTTGGATCGAGTATACCCTTGCGAATTGTGGCGGTGACTTCGCCGCCTGCAAGGTAGGCACCGGCGAACTCGAAAACCATCGCGATTGCGATGGCTTGTTTAACCGTTAGTGCTCGTGCGCCAACTGAAGTGCCCATAGCGTTGGCAACGTCATTGGCTCCAACTCCCCAGGCCATAAAAAAGCCAAAAACGCAGGCGAGTATTAACAGTATGTGGCCATGCTGAGCTATGACTTCCATCGTAATTCCTTACACTTATATGCGGGTCGTTGCCGCAATGACTTACTCATAATTTGAGCAAGTTTCAGTATTATTAGTAAAAGTATGTATCGCTCAGCGATGCTGCACAGTTTATTGGTTGTTCGGTTATTTTGAGATAAGTAGTTGCATTAACGAACCTACCTTTTGAGCTCGGTCGGCAAGATCACCGATCCATTCGATGACTTGGTATAAAAACATCGCTTCAATAGGAGGTAATTGATCCTCTATTTTGAACAGCTCCGCTCGCACTTGTACTTGCAATCGGTCGTTTTCATTTTCTAAGTTGTCAAGCTCCGTTATTAAGCCCTGAACTAGGTCAAGTACATTGCCTCTGAAACCAGCTTCTACAAGCTCATCCATTTCCTGTATAGCTCTTACCGCCTGAGCCGATGTTGCAACGGCCGTCTTACTGTATTCAAGCATGATCGAGGCAATGCTGTTGGGTATAACTATTTTTCTACCTAGCATCAAGCCACTAATGTCTTTGGCTCTATTGGCAATCTTATCTTGTCGTGTAATCAGATTCAGTAAGTCGGAGCGATTCACCGGCAGCCAAAGACTTTTAGGAAGGTGCAGGCGAATATCCTTTTTAATTTGGTCAGCGTCACTTTCCAAATCGCTGATAGTTTGCTGGATAGTTGTCGCTAGCTCCCAATCATTATTTATACTGGCTTCGATAAAAGGGATGAGCTGTTCGGCACATTCTTGCGCTTTTACAATATGATCTTGAATTGGGCTGAAAGGCGATTGCGCAAAGAGATTGCCGAATAAATTGCGTGCCATGTTCAGCTCCTGAAAGGTGAGTAAGCAGAGGCCCAATCATATGACTATTTTCAGCCTTGGGCTAGTACAGTTGTTGGGCACACAATAGCTTAAAATGGTTCAGCAAAGCCGCTTAATTTTTATTGAATGTTAAACCAAAATGTCTGCGAGTGCAGCCAGTGCTGAAATTTTTTCTGCGTTGCGGTACGCTGCGCCCTTTGTTCAACAAGTTGGCATAGGCTTATGACTAAAACAACCTCGGAACCATTCGGCTTGATGATCGCCGGGCCTACCCAATGCGCTGGTGAGCTTGAGGTGCATTCGCCGTTTAGCGGTGAAGCACTGGCAAATGTTGCGAGGTGCGGCGAGAGTCACGTCGAAGCGGCTTTGGAGCTTGCCCAGGCGACATTTAACGATAAATCGGGTTGGCTGCCTGTCCCGAAGCGCATTGAAATCTTGCGGCGAGCAGCCACAGTGATGGAAGGTATGGAAGATACGCTGGCGATGGCCGCTGCGAGTGAGGGCGGCAAGCCCCTTATGGACAGCCGTGTAGAGGTTAAGCGCGCCATTGCGGGGCTGGGCATGTGTGCTGAGCATGTGGCGCAGCATGCGGGTGAAGTGGTGCCACTCACCCCTGATAACGCTCACACCAAACGAATGGGTTTTACTCAAAAGGAGCCGATCGGTGTGGTTGTAGCGGTGAGTGCCTTTAATCATCCGTTGAACCTGATCGTTCATCAGGTCGGCGCGGCGGTGGCAGCAGGCTGTCCGGTGATTGTTAAGCCAGCCCGAGATACTCCGCTGTCGTGCTTGCGCTTTGTGCAAATCTTAAGAGACGCTGGTCTGCCTAGGGCGTGGTGCCAAGTGGCTATCCCAGAGTCAACCGCCTTGGCAACGAAGCTTGTTGTTGATAAGCGCGTCGGCTTCTTTTCGTTTATTGGCAGTGCCAGCGTTGGCTGGATGTTGCGTAGCAAACTCGCCCCCGGCACCCGTTGCGCACTTGAGCACGGCGGCGTTGCACCGGTCATTATTGATCGCAGCGGTGATATTGAAAAAGCTTTACCGGCTATTTTGAAGGGGGGCTTTTACCATGCGGGACAAGTTTGCGTGTCGGTTCAACGGGTGTATATTCCTGATGCAATCATTGAGGTATTTGCCAAACGACTTGCCGATGCAGCGCAGGGGTTAAAGGTCGGTGACCCGCTAGACGCAGACGTTGAAGTGGGCCCGCTCATCACAGCACACGAAGCAGCGAGAGTGCATGAATGGGTCAGTAGTGCAGTGGCCAAAGGCGCCAAACTCATGTGTGGCGGCGAGCCACTTGCCAATAACTGTTATAAGCCAACGGTCTTAGTCAACCCTCCGCTGGATGCAGAAGTGAGCCAGCAAGAAGTGTTTGGCCCAGTAGTTTGTCTTTATAGTTATACCGACATCAAAGAAGCCGTAGCCATGGCCAACGGTCTAGATGTAGCGTTTCAAGCAGCTGTGTTTGCGCAAGATCTCGATCGGGCGTTTCAATTATATGGCCAGCTCAATGCATCGGCGGTAATGCTCAATGACCATACGGCCTTTCGGCAGGACAATATGCCGTTTGCGGGCTTGCGGCACTCGGGGCTGGGCGTGGGCGGCATAAAACACACCATCGAAGATATGCAAATAGACAAACTGATGGTCGTTAAAGTCAGCGACTCGCTATAGTCGTTGAAAACGCTAGTAAAAATTAATCGTTGACGGTCTGGCCCTGTTTTTCATTCAGATGGCGTACAAATTTATTGTTTTCATCAACGAGAATAGTGGTGGGTTCAAAGGGCTCGCTGGCTAGAGTAAAGGCCATAATGATGACTTCATCGCCAGGGTGGATCATGTGCGCAGCCGCACCATTCATCTCTATACAGCCGCTGGCATACTCGCCTTCAATAATGTAGGTTTCAAGCCGAGACCCTGACGTGTTGTTGACAACAAGCACGCGTTCATTTTTTTGCATGCCCGTGATTTCTAACAATTGTTTGTCGATGGTTATGCTGCCCACATAATGTAGATCCGAACGAGTGACGGTAGCATTATGAATTTTGGCAGACATGTAATTGCGTAATTGCATGGTTAAAACCTTTAAAAACTTTAAGAGGGCCGACGGTTCATCGAATACGCGCTATGCAGCAGTGGAGCTGACAGTCGGCCTATCAATTGTTGGCATGCAGCGCTTCGTTTAGCTCTACTTTTGACTGATGAGTTTTGCATTCTACTGCACCGGTCTGTGAATTTCGTCGAAAGAGAAGGTCAGATTTGCCGCTGAGATCTCGGGCTTTAGTGTGGCTCACCAGTTCACCCTTATCGTCCAGCAACGCTACTTTTGTGCCAGCCGTAACATAAAGCCCGGCTTCAACAATACAGCGGTCGCCAAGGCCGATACCAATGCCGGCATTAGCGCCAATTAGACAGTTTTTACCAACCGATATCACCACGGCACCACCGCCAGACAAGGTGCCCATGGTAGAGCTACCACCGCCTAAGTCAGAGCCTTCATCAACAAATACGCCAGCTGAAATACGGCCTTCGATCATGCTGGTACCTGCAGTACCCGCATTAAAATTGACAAAACCTTCATGCATGATAGTGGTTCCAGCCCCGATGTAGGCGCCGAGCCTTACGCGTGAGGTGGCTGCAATTCTTACGCCCGAGGGCACAACATAGTCGGTCATTTGTGGGAACTTATCGACGCTCTTCACATCGATCCACCGGCCTTCACAGCGCGCTTGAAGTTGTCGTTCAGCCAGTTCATCGGTATCAATGGGGCCTTCTGACGTCCAAGCAACGTTGGGTAAACATGCAAAAATTCCGCCAAGGTTTTGTTGGTGTGGTTTTATCAGACGATGGGAAAGTAGCTGCAGTTTTAAATAGGCTTCTGCAACGCTTGCAGGTTCGCTGTCGGTGGCCAATACAACCACTACAGGCTGACGCTCGGTATCACTGAGGTGTTTGGCGATGGCGGCTTGATCGGGCTGCTCGGCAAGTGCCTGTGCAAGTGCTCGGCACTCTTGCACATTAATGCGGATTGCCGCATTGCCGCCGTTATAGTCGATCTTGGCTGCCTTCAATGCGGCCAAGAGCTGTGCGCTTTGATCGGTACTCACGTGCGCGAGGGGTGCTGGAAACAAGGTGTCAAGCATCTGATCTTGCTTGTTGAGTGAGGCAATACCAATACCAAAGCCAAATAATGTAGACATAAAAGAGAACCTTTCGGATGTTTAAAGTAAAAAATTGTGTGCGCCGACTCTCTTAGAGTGGCTTGTGCAGTTGATCAAAGTCAGTCGTACTTAAGCTTCACCCAACTGTTGGTAGATGGTTTCGCAAAAGCCAATAACGAGTTCGCCATTGCTCAACACTAAGACCGGACGCTTAATCAGCGTGGGTTGGGCGACGATAACATTAATAGCTAACTCATTCGCTTTGCCGGAATCGTCATTGACAGTGCTAGCGCTCAAGCTAGCTTGGTCTGCCTTGCTGAGGCTCTTCCATGTGGTGCTACGCCGATTGATGAGTTTATCTGCCGACATTGGGTTCAGCCAGGCGCTCACAAGCTCAGGGCTCAGGCCATCTTTGCGAAAATCGTGGTAATGAAAATCGATGCCCTGTGCAGCTAAACACTTTTTAGCTTTGCGGACCGTGTCGCAGTTGCTAATGCCGTATAGAGTTATCAAAACATTGCCTGTCGTATATCAATCGTTTTCGAGCGTTGTGTGAAATCGTTTTTGCCAGTTTGTCGTTGGGCTGGTTTTCAGGCAATTGCCTAGGCCTGCCCGCAGCGGCGCAAATTCTACCAGTTTCCGCCAAGATTATGCAGTTCCTTTTAGCGATGTATTACACTGGCTTGGCGTGCCGCTCAGAATGCGTTTTTAGTGGTGGTGGTATTCCGGTCTAAGTCGTTAACAAGTCAAATAAGCGGTTGAACGCAATGAGTGAAGGCATGAGTGTCGAGCAGAAGCAATTGATGGCGGAGAATTCTTTTTCGGTCCTCGTGGAAGAGGCCGCCGACGGGAGTGTCGGCTCAGCGGTGGATATACTGGCGCATGTATCAAAACTGTCCAAAGGCAAAATTAAAGATGCCATGCAAAAAGGGGCCGTTTGGCGTGAAGAGCGACTCGCCCGAAGCACTAAGTCGGTCTCGGCACCATCGAATGATGAGCCCGCAGCAGATAATGCTGGCCTATACGGTCACGGACGGCGTGGCAAGCCACGCCGTCTGCGCCGTGCAACCGCAGCACTCAACAGTGGTGACAAGCTGCTAATGTACTATAACGCGCGGGTGCTGGCGGCTAGTTGTCCTGAAGCTAAATTGATCGCTGATCAAGGCGCGTACTCGGTTTGGGATAAGCCGGCCGGCATGCTTTGTCAGGGCTCAAAGTGGGGCGATCACTTGACCTTGAATCGCTGGGTGGAAACCCGGCTGGAGCCACGCCGGCCGGTCTTTGTGGTACACCGACTCGATAGGATGGCATCTGGGCTCGTGGTCTTAGCTCACACTAAACAAGCCGCAGCGGCACTGTCTGCCCAGTTTGCTCAGCGGCAAGTGAGTAAAAAGTATGAATGTATTGTTCACGGTGTTTTTCAAGAAGACATACCAGTACTACTTGAAGAGCCACTCTACGGCAAGTGGGCTTTAACGCGGATAGAGTCAATCAATAGTGGTTCAGACGGCAATCTGACATTGGATATTATTGGCAATGGAGCGGAGTTGGCTCCACTGCCCAAAAACCAATTTACCAAACTGTTGGTGAGCATTGAGACCGGGCGTAAGCATCAAATTAGGCGCCATTTGGCTGATTACGGTTTTCCTATCGCAGGCGACCGGCAATATGCCGCTGATGCAGCAAGTCCCAAGACGCCTGATGGCGCGCTGCTGGATCTACAGTTACGTGCAATACAGCTCGCATTCAGCGACCCTAAGAAAGGTGGGCGGGTGGAGTGGAAAATATAAATTATTAACAGTCACTTATCTCATTTATCTAATGCTGTTTCTGGATTTTTAGCTTTTGCGTATTGACGTGAATCGTGACGATATAGCGGTTTAACATCTGGAAATTGGCATTTTTATCGCGTATAGTGCGCGGCTAACTTACAGCGGAGTGACCACTATGGCTAAAGCAGCCAAAAAAGCTGCTTCGAAGTCGGCTGCCGGCAAGGCGGCTACAACGAAAAGCAAGGCAACTGGTAAAGCGCCTGCTAAAAAAGCGGCAGTTAAAAAACCAGCAGTTAAAAAACCAGCGGCGAAAAAGATAGCCGCGAAAAAGGTCGCTTCGAAGAAAGTCCCCGCCGCTAAGAAGGCCATTTCGAAAAAAGGATCCGTTGCCAAGAAGGCACCTGTCAAAAAGACGGGTGTCAAAAAGGCCGCCGTGAAAAAGCCTGTTGTTAAAAAAGTAGTCGTTAAAAAGGCGGCTGTTAAGAAGGCAGTCGTTAAAAAAGCTCCAGCAAAGAAAGCTGCTTTAAAGAAAACCCCTCCCAAAAAGGCAGCAGTTAAAAAGACAGCTGCTGTAAAAGCACCTAGCAAAAAGATAGCGGTCAAAACAGCGGTTGCGAAGAAACTCGTTGCAAAAAAAGCAACCCTCGCAAAAACCAAGTCTGTCGCCACGAAGAAACAAGCAGCGCCAGCTAAAAAGAAGGTTATTGTGAAAGAAACCACTACCCGTTCGGTTATTGAGAAGAGTGCTGCTACTAAAGGAGAAGAACCTGCTGTTAAGAAGCCTAAGTCTGCCCCTCATCGGCAACGCAGAGCACGGTCTGATAAAAACGCCAGCGGCGCTCCCATTGATATTGCTAAGCGGCAAGCTGAACTCGATGCTAATCAAAAGGTCGACGAGAATAGCAGCGCCGGCATAGCGAGCCAAATTGAGGCTTTCCTATCCAAGGGTAAAGAAATTAACGAAATCCCTGTGGGTGTGAGCGGTATTACCCATACCGGTGGAACGAAGCACATTACGATTAGCCGTAATAAACCGCAAAATCAAGCCACCAGTTAAGTCGACCTTTGGCGCTAGCGGAAGCTAAAAAACCTCTCATATGAGAGGTTTTTTTTTGCTGTCAAAAAGCCGATTAAGAAATAGCTCAATAGGCGGGCGAAGTAATTAGCGTTTGCCAATCGTCACCTCGCAATTTATGCAATACGAAACGGAATTGGTTTATTTCTATACGAGCAATCGTCAAGATTTAATTTAATTTCTGTGTTGTTGTGTATTTGCTTGTAAAACCAAGCCGTCGGCGATTTAATATAATAAGCATTTTAATAACAACTTACGGAGTGTTTTTTATGTTTAAAGAATTTAAAGATTTTGCCCTAAAGGGGAACTTTGTTGATATGGCTGTTGGTATCGTGATCGGCGCCGCCTTTAGCACCATAGTTAAGTCTTTTGTCAGCGATATTATTATGCCTGTTGTTGGTGTCGTGACCGGTGGTGTTGACTTTTCGAATTTATTTTTAGTAATAAAAAGCCCTATTGAGGGTACCGTTTACACAACCCTTGATGCGGCGAAAGAGGCTGGAGCCGTGACCATTAATTACGGTATTTTTGTTAATGCCTTGATCACCTTCGTGATCGTCGCTTTTGTATTGTTCATGGTTATCAAGGGTATGAATAATGCCAAGAAAGCCCTTGAGGAAGAGCAGGCCGCCGCGCCACCGCCGGGACCTTCGGCAGAGGTTGAGCTTCTGACCGAAATTAGAGATTCGCTGGCTAAGTAGTATCGCAGGTAAAAAACCGCCTTTTAAGGCGGTTTTTTTTACTTGTCTTATTGGCTACTGAGTTCTTCAAGTTCTACCCAGCGGGCAGTTCTTTCGTCAAGCCGACTTTGCAGCGAACCTAATTCATCTAATAGTGGCTGGGTCTCATGAAAGCCTGCTTCATAAAACTCAGGGTTCGCCACTTTTTTTTCGAGGCTACTGATAGCGATTTCAAGCTTATCAATTTCACCGGGTAGTTGGTCCAATTCTCGCTGTATCTTGTAACTCAGCTTGTTTTTTTTAGGTAACAGTTGCGCAGTGGGGCTGACGCTAGCGGCGGTGCCGGATCCAGCGCTGTTAGTGGCTGTGGACAGGGTGTCACTAATTTTTAGTGCTTTACCTCTATTCGCCCAGTCGCTAAAGCCTCCTACATATTCATGCACATTACCATCGTCTTCAAACACTAAAATACTGGTTACAACGTTGTCGAGAAATTCTCGGTCATGACTGACAATGAGGAGGGTGCCCTCATAGGCCACTAAGCGCTCTTCTAATACTTCCAGCATCTCAATGTCGAGGTCGTTAGTCGGTTCATCGAGTACCAAAAGATTGCTCGGTTTGCTAAATAATTTAGCCAACGACACACGATTACGTTCGCCCCCTGATAGAGCTTTCACCGGTGTCATTGCACGCTTAGGCGCGAAGAGAAAGTTTTGCAAGTAACTAATAATATGCCGGTCTTTGCCGTTGATTTGAATGAAGTCGCGCCCCATCCCTACGTTTTCGGCTATTGATTTGTCAGGGTCAAGTTCGCGTTTGACTTGATCAAAATACCCCATTTCTAAATTGGTACCTAGTTTCACTGAGCCTTGGTCAGGTTCGACCATGCCAAGAAGAATTTTAAGAAGCGTACTTTTACCTACGCCATTGTTGCCAATTAAGCCAATTCGATCTCCTCGCATTATTTTTAACTTGAGGTTTTTAATCAGTGATTCATTGTTGTAACTGTGGGTAACTGCTCGCATCTCGCAAACTTTTCGGCCTGATTGCTCTGCAGTTTCAACATGGATACTTGCTTTGCCTTGCCGCTTGAGCCGTTCTGCTCGTTCGCGGCGCATTTTTTCAAGGGCGCGTACGCGACCTTCGTTGCGTGTTCTACGAGCTTTAACGCCTTGGCGTATCCAGGTCTCTTCAAGAGCCAGTTTTTTATCGAATAATGCATTATGTTGGCTTTCGTCTTTTAAAGACTGCTCTTTTAATTTTAAAAAATTATTGTAGCTGCCAGGCCAATCAATGATCTTGCCACGGTCAATTTCGATGATGCGAGTAGCAAGGGTTTGCAAAAAATTCCTATCGTGAGTAATAAAAACTACGCTACCTCGGTAGCCTCGCACTACATGCTCAAGCCACTCGATGGTAGATATATCGAGGTGGTTAGTCGGCTCATCGAGTAACAGTAAATTAGGTTCGCTCACTAGAGCTTTGCCTAGAGCCACTCTGCGCCGCCAGCCGCCAGAAAGTTCTGAAAGTTTTTTGTTGGCTGGTAAATCGAGCTGGCTAATAAATTTTTCCACTTGCTTATCTAGATTCCAGCCACCGCCAGCCTCTATTGCCGCTTGCAGTTCAGACATTTCCTCAAGGGGATCCGCATACCGTTGTGCGCCGCCATTGCTACTGCCTGGAGGAAGTTCCTCACCCGAAGCTAACGCTTCATAGCGCTGTATAAGGGCGCTTTGATCGGCGAGACCCTCGCGCACGACGTCAAAAACAAGATCATCACGGCTGGCCGGCAAATTTTGATCCAATTGACTAATGCGCAGCATTTGTTGGCGATGGATACTTCCACTGTCGGCTTCAATGGACCCGGCTAATATTTTTAACAGGGTGGTTTTGCCAGCTCCGTTGCGACCAATTAGGCAAATGCGCTCATTTTGCTCAATCGCAAATCCGGTATTGGACAGCAGTGGCGTATCGCCAAATTCAATAGATATTTCGTTAAGTCGGATTAATGTCACAAGGTTTTTCGCGGTGTATGAATGAAGTCAATGTAAAGCCAGCGAGCCAAATAATGCAGCGGCGCTAAATATTACTAACAGTTGTAAGGTTTATTCTGAATAAACGCGCGCTACCCTAGGAGAAACGCCGGTGAGTAGTTGGTAGCTGATTGTCATGGCGTGTCTGGCAATGGTTTCGACTGGGAGGCCTCTGCCCCACAAGGTGGCCTGGTCGCCTACCTGCACGGTATCATCATTAGCAATCAAGGTGGTAACGTCCACGCCAATCATATCCATAGAAACTCGCCCAGCAAGGTCAGCGAGCTTGCCGTTGATTAGAACCGGTGTGCCATTGGTAGCATGGCGCGGATAGCCGTCACCATAACCGATGGCAATTGTAGCAATCGTGCTATCTCTAGGAGCAGTCCATGCACCTGCATAGCCAATGGTTTCGCCTTGCTGAACATGTCTAATATCAATGATGGGTGCCTTCAGCGTCATGACCGGCTGAAGTTGCTGACTAATGCTATTCGGGCTCTGCAGTGGATCGGCGCCGTAGAGCATTATGCCAGGGCGAATTATTTCGCGGTTATGGGCGTAGTCGCCGAGCTGATGTTGCAACCAATCTGCGCGTGCAGCGGCCGTTTTATGCCGCAGTAAACCGGCTGAGTTGGTGATTGAAAATTGTCTGCACTCGGGGTGATCAAGGTCCGAGCTGATCATTTTATGAAAGACTGCTAGCTGTTTATCGGTGGCGTCTAACGCGTCGTTGTCAGCGCTGTGTAAATGCGTAATGAGCGCCTCACAAAGGCTATGGGTTGCAGCTAACGACCAGTTGTTGGGAAGGGTCTCAAGACCGAGGCGGTGCATACCCGTGTCAAGCTTTAACCAATAGCGTAGCTCGGCTGCCTCGCATGCGGCAATCTGATCATTAATATTATGCTGAGCAAATAGTGCTGGGATAAGCCCGTATTGCTTAGCCGTTGCAAAGTCATCATCGTGAAAGTGATGACTGAAGATAACAATCTTCTGCTGGCAGCCGCTTTCACGCAAAGCGACGGCTTCTTGCAGTCGGGCTACGCCATAAGCATCGACCCAATCGCTTAGCGCGCCGGTTACTTTTAGCATGCCATGTCCGTAGGCATCCGCCTTCACCATACACAAAAGCTGGCTGTGGGGAGCTAATGATTTGGCCAGCTTAGCGTTAGCACGCAGCGCGTCTAAATCAATCGATGCAGTGGCGTGCTGTAATGAGTGAGTGACGTGTTTAGGCATATTTAGCGATCGTTTGATGAACCTGATCTAGATAGCTTTCGCCAAAAATATTTAAATGGTTGAGCAAATGATAGAGATTGTATAGCGACATT
This sequence comes from uncultured Pseudomonadales bacterium, assembly GCA_905478995.1. Taxonomy (GTDB): domain Bacteria; phylum Pseudomonadota; class Gammaproteobacteria; order Pseudomonadales; family UBA7434; genus UBA7434. Next base: position 80,848 of record CAJQKT010000018.1, read on the forward strand.
CTAGAGCGCCAGCCGGCTTCCATTGGCCAGTGCTCATCATAACTTAAATAAAAATCGTGTGGTAAGCCGCCAAATAATAGCGACATGGCAATGTCAGTTTCGCGCCAACCATAATAAACCGCTGGATCAATTAACGCGGGTTGCCCCTGTTCACCTATTAGTATGTTGCCAGGCCATAAATCGCCATGCAATAACGAGGCGGGCTGCCAAGGTACGAGTTCAGCCAGACGTTCGCAGATCGATTCAATGCTAATAACCCATGGCGTCTGTAAGTAGCCGTTGTCAAAGGCGAGCCGAGTTTGATGCATTAAACGTTGCTGTGAAAAAAAATCATGGCCATCTTCAAACCAGCCATTTTTTTGCTGCTGTGCGCCGCAATAGTTATCCTCGTCCAGACCATACGGCGTCGTTAAATTACTCGCGCTGGCCGTACTAAAGCGATGCAAGTCTGCCAATTGGCCGGCTAACTTCTGCCAATAATCGGAGCATTGGGGGGCCTCAGCAATATGTTCAATTAAAAGACATTGCTTGCTGATGTATAGTACGTCGGGAATACGTAAAGTGCCGGTGTTGGCGAGTAGCTCTAAACCAGAGGCCTCAGCTTTTAGTGCCTCACCTGAGTTATCTCGGCACACTTTGGCGACAATTTTTCGATCCTGCGAATTAGCTAGTAGGTAGCACTCATGGTGCCCGCTACCCAAAACTTCGCAGCGCTCTAGCTGCTCGAAACCATGGCCGGCCAACCATTCGCCCGTCTTATCGGACACTGGGAAGGGAAATTCCAAGCTATTCATTAGAGAGTGTGGCCATACAAAACAGTGCTGTGTAAACAAAAAAGTACCAACGCGAGATGGGCGGGCGCTGGTGGTAAAAACCGCGTGTCGTGTGTCCCGTCTTTAGGGCGATGGAACCATTGATTAGAGTCTCACTTCAGTTGAACCTTGAGAGACAATTGGCAAAGCTTGCATTCAAGTGTTACCTGATCATATAAGTCAACATGGTATCACGTACTGAGTTTTGTTTTCTAAGATCGGGCGCGTCGACTGCCCACTGAAATTTCTGCTTGTTGATGCCGAAGCAGGTTTGGCAAAGTAGTCTTGACAGTGCAGCGATGTCTGGGCAGTGATACGAGTTGAACTATGCCAGCGTAAAGACGGCACCTAGCCTAGAAAGGGGGTTTTTCGGTTATCAATTTTTAATCGTGCATAGTCATGGTATGTTACCCATTAGGTCCGGCTCCAGCCCCGCACATAAAAGCCTAGTTACGTTCAGCAGCGCGAGGTTTTGTGAGGGTTTAGATTAAACGTCCGGGTTGACCACTGTTTAAAGCAAAAACTAAATAGGCCAAATGTTTTGGCCAAACGATATACGGAGATTTTTTAGCATGGCTACATTGGGTGATAGGTTAGTGATCGCAATCTCATCACGGGCATTATTTGATATGCGTGAGAGTCACGAAGTTTATCAGCGAGAGGGTTTGTCCGCCTATTCACAGTATCAGATCGACCATGAAGAAGAGCCTCTGGCTCCTGGCGATGCGTTTCCACTGGTGCAAAAACTATTGGCCATCAACGATAAATTTGACGGTGATACGCGGGTCGAAATCATTTTGCTTTCACGTAATAGTGCTGACACCGGCTTGCGGGTGTTCAATTCTATTGCCCACTATGGCTTGGCGATCCAGCGAGCGGCTTTTAGTGGAGGCGAAAGCCCTTACCGTTACGTGAAGGCCTTCGGTTCGCATCTGTTTTTATCAACTGATGCTGACGATGTTCGTTCAGCGTTGGACAATGGCGTTGCTGCGGCGACGTTTCTACCCGCAGGTGGAGCGCGCAACGATAAAGAGCAGCTACGCTTTGCGTTTGATGGAGATGCCGTCTTATTTTCTGATGAGGCTGAGCAAGTGTTCAAATCCGATGGACTGCAGGCGTTCACAGACTCTGAGCAAGCCTCCGCCAAAGAGCCTCTATCGGGCGGGCCGTTTAAGAATTTTTTAGCCGCATTGCAAAAGCTACAGGCCGAATTTACTGAGGCTGATTCTCCGATTCGTACGGCGCTAGTCACAGCTCGGTCGGCGCCTGCGCATGAGCGAGTTATTCGAACGCTGCGCGCTTGGCATATCCGTATAGACGAATCCTTATTCTTGGGAGGTTTGCCAAAAGTCGATTTTCTCAGGGCCTATGGGGCCGATGTTTTTTTTGACGATCAGCGTGGGCATTGCGAGCTCGCAGCCGGTCATGTTGCTACGGGTCATGTGCCGCATGGAGTGGCAAATGAAGGCGTCAACGGTATTGATGACTAACGATCGCCTAAGAGCAAATACGCCCGATATTTGCCTTATGTTAATGTTAAGATTATCGCTGGACAGATGGGTGCGAGCTTTTTTTAGGTCTGTTACTGGCTATAAGATGGTGCAGTGAGGTTCAGTGGTACATTGAGTACTGCTAAGATATTCAGGTATCGTTCTGGGTTGCTGTCAAACACGCTCAGAGACGATTAAATGGTCCATAAGATTTTTCGCTGGCGATAAACGACGACTATGAAGCTACAACAATTACGGTACATCTGGGAAGTGGCACATCACGATTTAAACGTGTCAGCGACAGCGCAAAGTCTATTTACCTCACAGCCCGGTATTAGCAAGCAGATACGCCTGCTTGAGGATGAATTAGGGGTTGAGGTTTTTTCGCGCAGCGGCAAGCATTTAACGCACGTCACGCCTGCAGGTGAGGCCATTCTTGAAGCGGCAGGAGAAGTGCTGCGAAAAGTCGAAACGATTAAACAGCTGGCGCAAGAGTTTAGTGATGAAAAAAAAGGCAGCCTTTCTCTGGCTACCACGCACACCCAGGCACGCTATGCGCTGCCGGTACCGATAGAAAAGTTTATTCAACAATACCCTGATGTTTCGCTGCATATGCACCAGGGCACGCCAATGCAAATTTCTGAGCTCGCTGCTGATGGAACGGTCGATTTTGCGATTGCAACCGAAGCCTTAGAGCTTTTTAACAACCTTTTAATGATGCCATGTTATCGCTGGAACCGCTGTGTTGTGGTCAAGCGCGATCACCCCTTGGCGCAAGTCAATCAGCTAACGCTGGAAGACGTGGCGGCTCATCCTATTGTCACTTATGTATTTGGTTTCACCGGCCGATCAAAGTTGGATGATGCCTTCTATGAGAGAGGCCTATCCCCTAAAGTGGTATTTACCGCGGCCGATGCGGATGTTATTAAAACCTATGTGCGCTTAGGTTTAGGGATTGGCATTGTTGCACGCATGGCGTTTGACGACGCTAAAGACAGTGATCTAATTGCTCTGGATGCGAGTCATTTATTCGCGCCAAGCGTCACCAAAATTGGCTTTAGACGCGGTACATTCTTGCGTGGCTACATGTACGATTTTATACAAATGTTTGCGCCGCATTTAACTCAAGATGTGGTCGAGCAAGCCTATTCGTTGAGCAGTAAGGTAGACGTTGATGAGCTGTTCAAATCAATAGAATTGCCCACCTATTAAGTTGATTCGCTAAAATTTTCTTTTTTTTAGTGGGACTATTGGTTGGCTAAACGCAAATGGTTGGTTACTATGCCGCTGCCTTTTAGCGGCATTTTATTGTTTACCAGAAGATGAAAGTTAAGGAGAAATGTGTGGAGCTGGCGTGTCTTGATTTAGAGGGAGTGTTAATTCCCGAAATTTGGATTGATTTTGCGGAGCGTACGGGAATTGAAGGCTTGAAAGCTACTACTCGAGACATTCCTGATTACAATGTTTTGATGCAGCAGCGTCTTCGGCTACTAGACGAAAATAATTTAAAGCTGGCAGATATTCAAAATGTTATTGCGGATATGGCACCATTGGAAGGCGCGCAAGAATTTCTCAACTGGCTGCGTGAGCGGTTTCAAGTGATTATTTTGTCCGATACCTTTTACGAATTTTCAGCGCCGTTAATGAAGCAATTGGATTGGCCAGCTTTGTTCTGTCATAAACTAGAGGTGGATGATCAGGGTCGAGTGAGTAACTACTTGTTACGCCAGTCCAACCCTAAACAAAAGTCTGTCGAAGCCTTTCAGTCGCTAAACTTTCGCGTGATTGCAGCCGGTGATTCTTATAATGATACAACTATGCTGGGAGCAGCTGAAGTAGGGATTCTTTTTCATGCGCCTAAAAATGTAATTGATGAATTTCCACAGTTTGAGGCGGTAGACACGTTCCTCGATTTAAAACGTGCATTCATAGCTGCTAGTGAGCGAGAGCTAACGTTGTAACTAGGTTGTAGCTAGGGTGCAACTGAGTGTAAGTAGGCTGCAACTAAGCTCTAGCCAGTTTCTAATTGGCTTTTTAGACAATTGAGTTCGGCGTTGTGCATTTATTAGTGGCGATCTGACACGGCCAATCGTCACTTAAGGCTCGCTATTCATCGCCTTCAGTGTCTTGAGTATATGCGCTATTTTGTAGTCACTCTCAGCAAATTCCTCTTCGCAGTTTGAATCGGCCACAATGCCGCCGCCGCCCCAGCAGTAAACTGACTTACTCCCGCTGCTGGCTTCAGTGTCTGTAAATAACAAACTTCTTATCAGTATATTGGAATCCATCTCTCCGTCCCTATTGATGTAGAAGAGCGAGCCGCAGTAAATTGACCGGCAGTGTGGCTCAAGCTCGTTAATGATTTCCATGGCTCGCTTCTTGGGTGCGCCTGTTACTGATCCACCTGGCATGCACGCGGTGAGAAGGTCAAGGGCGGTTGCAGGATTTTGCAAAGGCAGATGGCCACTCACTGTGCTCAAGAGATGGTGAACGTTACTGTAGGACTTAATTCTGAATAACTCCGGCACCGATACCGTCCCCGTGGTGCAGACCTTGCCAAAATCATTGCGCATTAAATCAACAATCATGAGGTTCTCGGCGCGATCTTTTTCGGAGGCCGATAGCTCACTAATTAGCTTGGCGTCTTGCGCCGCATCTTCTCCGCGAGGCTTTGTGCCCTTAATAGGTTGCGTGATGGCACGACTGTCGTGCAACGCAATAAATCTTTCTGGCGAGCAGCTTATTACGGTGGCGTTGGGTCGCTTAAGAAAGCCGGAAAAGGGCGCTGGGGCAGTGAGCTGAAGCTGCTTAAAAGCTTGCCACGGCTCACCGCTATACTGGGCAGTAAACTCACGCGTTAAGTTGACCTGGTAGCAATCGCCACTGCGGATGTACCCTTGAAGAAGAGCAAATTTCTCATTGTATTGGTGCCAATCCAGCGAGCTCGTCCAGTTAGACGTAAGCCCAAAGAGATTCCTCGCCTGCGCATCTTGCTCTTGAGCTTGGCCATGTTGAGGCATTAGCGAAGTTAATGGAGTCGTGTTTAATGTGGCTGCACTGAACCGGTCGTGTAACGCTTGCCAAGCGCTGTTTTCGAGCTTGTCATCAGCAACTAGCCAGCTGCGCAGGGCGGTGTGATCCTGAACAATGGCCCATTGGTAGATGCCTGCATGAGTGGCCGGCCATCGAGCGTCTAGTCGATGCTCAATATCGGTAAGGTCTTCTCCTGCACCATAGCTTAGCAGCCCGATAGCTCCTGACACAAAAGGTAGGCCGATGGCTAGGTAGTCTGCGCGCTCAACGGGTGAGGTATATTGCTCAATAGCTGCTCGAACTCTTGCGAGAGTAGCCGCCGCAGATTCATCGCGATGGGTTTCGATGACGGTGGCGGGATTCGCCGCAAGAATGTCGTAGCGTCCAGCACAGCTGGGTACAGAGCTGCTTAAAAGTACTGCGTACTGTGAAGCGGGAAGTTGCTCAAAGTAGTTAAGGCTAGATGAATCGTATTGAAGCTCAAGAATTCGAGTAGGCAAAGCGGACGTACTTCCTGTTCTGGCATGGGTACCGGTGCTGAACTGTTAAAGAGGATTAGCTCCGGCGTTACCGTTCACTATTTCCCAGTGTCACGAAGGTTGCATGATTTTACGTAACATTCTGGATTAGCTTGTAGTCCGAGGTGAAAAAATGCAAGTCTGGATTGCGTTAATGCTGCCTCCTTAATATCAGACCATTTAAGTAAGGGGCCGTTTGATCAGCTGCACAGTGTGCGCAGAGGTGCCGGTAAGCCACTGAAAAATAGGGCTTTTCAATTCGTTGGTCGACTTCTTGTGGTCTCCTGGGGTTTGACATAAGTCGCTAATTCTTATAAGGTTTTGCGGCTTTTTTTGCGAGCCCTTTGTTTCGGGCCGGCTTTGCAGTGTACATAATGTTTTTTGCTTGAAGGCTAAGTTGAGTGTGCGAACATGGCACGCCAGGTTTAGTCTGAAGCTCGGCTGAGTTGTGGCGCCATTCAAAGCTATAACCGAAATTGATACAAGGTCGAAATCGCGATAGATAAATACACTTAGTTTGATCGTTAGTGGTTATGCTTTAATTGCTAGGTAGGCACTGAATGCCGCCCTGTGTGAGTTTCCCGCTAACATCAAGCGATTACCATTACGTAGCGACAGGCAATAATAGTCATTCGCATGGCCAATCGTACAGTTACGACGGTCGTAAAAACGCCGTTCTTTTTGAGAGCCTTTTAAGTATGAAAAAAAATGTGCAGACCGCTTCATTAGAAAATCCCTTTGATGAAGTGGCGGATTTAACGTTTTCGGCGCCGGGTCAAGCTACTTATGAACCGGGCATTTATGAGGAGAAGCTTGAAGAAGGCTTTGAATTGAGGCAAAGACCTTTTACCGCTGCCGGTGAACGTAATATTCAAAAGCAGCATTTGAAAGGCCGGATGACGATTTGGGAAAGAATCCGTGTTTTGACTCAAGAAGAGCCAACAATTTTATATCAAAATTGGGGGGAGAATCTCGATGGGGCGTCACTGGTTACGGCGATAGTTTCTATTGAAGGCCGCGAGGTAGCTTTGTATGGTCATGACTTCACGGTTCGTGCCGGATCTATGGATGCTACGAATGGCAGTAAGCTGGCGCGCCTGTTTGAGCTTGCAGGAAAAAGAAAGATTCCTCTTGTTGGCTTGAATGATAGTGCAGGCGCTTATATTCCTGCAGGGGTTGGCGGTCTCGATGGTTATTCGGCGGCCTTCACCGCATTGAGAAAAATCAATGGAGTAGTACCCAGCATCATGTGTATGTTTGGTTATAACGCCGGCGGCGGCGCTTATTTACCACGCCAAGGTAGCTTTCTAATTCAACCTAAAAATACGTTTTTTGGCCTGACCGGTCCAGGCGTTGTTAAATCGGTGCTGGGTGAGGACGTAACGGCCGATGAGCTGGGAGGCCCGAATGTACACAGCGAAACGGGCGTAACTGATTTTGTGGTTGAAGATGAAGTGGCGGCCCTATTAAAGGTAAAAGAATTACTTAAGTATTTGCCCAACAATAACGCCCAACTGGCGCCTTACCAAGCCACGTCAGATTCGCTCTCCCGCGCCACTTGGGATATCGACATCCAATTGAAAAAAGCTTTTAACTCTCCGTCGGGTATGAACACGCCGTTGGATATTGGCATTTTAGTTCAGCAAATCTGCGATCATGGCGACTACCTAGAGGTGCAAGAAACGCGTGCTCGTAACACCGTCACTGCGCTGGGTCGTTTGGGTGGTAATGTGGTTGGTTTCGTGGCTAACAATAGTGCTGTTTCATCGGGCCAAATCGATATTCAAGCGGCATATAAAAATGCGCGCTTTGTGAGATTTTGTAACCTCTACAATATTCCAATGATTTTTATCGAAGATACCACGGGCTTTTTGCCGGGTAGTGAGCAGGAGTCAGGGGGTATTGTACAAGCGGGCCGAGCTATGCTTGATGCGATTATTGATGTTCGCACCCCGCGTTTCTTGCTTATCGTACGCAACGCCTTTGGCGGTGCTTATGCGGCTTTCAATAGTTACGAAACCGGTGCTGATTTTGTAGTGGCGCTGCCTACTACCCGGCTAGCAGTCATGGGCCCAGCTGGGGTGCAGTTCGTTTATAAAGACGAGCTTCGGCAAATTACCAAAGAGGCTCAACAGTTGCTCGAGTCGCATCAAGAAAAGTTGCTGTCCGCAGGCGTTTCACAAGATGATGCGCTGTTGCGGGCCAAAGCAGTGGCATCTAACTGGATCAAAGATCAAGAGGCGCTCTTACAAAAGCGTTATGAAGATGAAATTATGAATCCGAAAGAAGCATTAAGCTTGGGGTCGGTGTCGCAAATTGCCATGCCGCATGAGCTAAGAAGCTTGCTAGGCCGGCAATTAGAGTCTTACTTGAAAACCTACGAACCCGGCCCTTTAACCAGCGTGCAACGAGAGTTTCATTAAGATTATTAAATCGTAGTGCAATGGGCAGAGGCTGAATAGCACTAAAGGTTTATTAAGAACGACGAGTCATTAATCAGTATCAAGCCTATTGGCAGAAAATTATGAGGATGTTGCGTTGAGTTTGAATAGCTACGGTAAAAATCCACTGGTTCACAGTGATAGAACGCTCGGTGACCACGCGGTTGATTGGGTGGCAAGCTTTTGTGTGCGTGCTATGCGCCCCTTAATTATTTGTCGAGGACCTATCCGCAAAGAGGCGATGGATGTTTTTTGCGAAATGGGAATTGAAGATTACGGTATTTTATTGTCTGAGAAAGACTCTATTACCTATCCCAATGCGCTCTCACCTGAACTGCGAATTATAAAAAATTCCAGCCGAATCCATCGGGTACCTGACTATAGTGGAGCCAGTAAAGAAGAACGTTTGCAGCGGATTGAGCAGATCATTAAGATCGCTCATGAAAATAATTATGATTCAGTTTTTGCCGGCTATGGTTTTATGGCAGAAGACGAAGGCATGGTAGCTAGCATGGAAGCCGCAGGGCTTATTTTTATAGGCCCGTGTTCTCAAACCGTTCACTCGGCAGGCCTAAAGGATGAAGCGAAAAGAACAGCATTAAAAGTAGGGGTGAGTGTCACTCCAGGTATTGATAATGCAACGGCTTTAGCACTGCTGCGAAAACACCCAACTCAAAAAGCATTAGAGGCATTGGTTGAGAAGCATCAGTTAGTGATCGACCGGGCCGCGCTGGCTGATGAAAGTATTGCCTTGGTTGCTAAGGCTGATGCCGTTTTGGCGGCTGGTTACAGTGCAGGTATTGATCTTTATACAGTCGCTGAGCTGCAAACAGAAATCGAACAAGCCGTTATCGACATGTACGATAGCTACCCCGACAACCGTATCCGCCTCAAGGCCATCGGCGGTGGCGGTGGTAAGGGGCAGCGTATACTTGCTGCGCCTTCTTCATTCGACGGTGATCGGGCAGCACAAATAAAATCGGCTGCTGCACAAGCACCGAGCTGCGTACTAGAAATTCTTAACGAAGTTAAGACCACGGGTGTCGGCGATAACAAAAACGTTCTTGTTGAGCTTAATATTGAAACGACACGCCACCAAGAAATTCAAGTGGTCGGCAACGGCAGTTGGTGTGTCACGATGGGTGCGAGAGACTGCAGTTTGCAAATGCACGAGCAGAAACTTTTGGAAGTTTCATCCACTCATGAATCAATCGTGGCCTCCATTCAAACTGCAAAGAATTCATTAGCAAACGGGGCCGGAAGTCAAGCCGCGCTTGCTACATTAGAGCAAGATCTAATTACTCTCGATGCGATGGAGGATGAGGCTGCTCGTTTTGGCGCCGCGGTAGGGCTTGACTCGGTTTCCACCTTCGAATGCATTGTCGATCGGGGCAACCATTTTTTCATGGAAATGAACACCCGTATTCAGGTCGAGCATCGAGTCACAGAGCTGTGTTACGAGCTTGAATTCGTCAACCCTGACAATGCCAGCGAAAGTTTCGTGGTGAGTTCGCTCGTTGAGTTAATGGTTTTGTTAGCAAAGCACGGTAAACGCCTGCCCAAGCCGACGCGATTGGTTCGTAAGAATAGCTCGGTCGAGGCACGTTTAAACGCCACTAATGCTGCACTGCAGCCACATGCCGGTGGTATGATTGAGTGGTGGTCCAGCTCCCATCCACATGAAATTCGTGATGACCAGGGTATTTCGCTACCTAACCCTGATACCGGCGTATTCATGAAATATAAACTGGCTGGAGCCTATGACAGTAATATTGCACTGTTGTTAACGCATGGCGACGACCGGCTCAATAGTTACGAGCGCTTGGCCGAAATTATTCGCCAAACGAGTATTACCGGAGAAGATCTAAGCACCAATATCGATTTTCATTACGGCCTGGTTAATTGGTTTATCGGCACGAATATTGAAGCCCGCCCAACCACTAAATTTATCGTGCCTTACCTGAGCGCCGTGGGTCTACTCAAACAGGCAGCTGCGAATATTGACCTCAACTATATTTTCCACACCACGGGTGAGAAGTTTGCTGCTCAAGGCGATTCCGCTGATGAGCAGTTGGTATTGCGTAAAATTGTTGAGCGAAAAACATCCCTCATTTTGCGCCCCATCGAAATTTTATTCGACAGTCCTCATCTGCTAGCCGGCTGGCTTAGCGTGCATCATGAGGCATTTAGTATCGGTTTAGATAACAGCGTGACGTGGAATTCAAATCCGGTCGAGTTGCTCGCTGACTTGTATCACTTTTTAAATATGGACTTTGAACCGGGTCGTTTCGCTCAAAATCTTATTTGGGATCATGACCAGGCCATATTGAGTAGCGCACTCGATTTTTATCAAGAGCTTAATGAGCGCTTGGGTACTAATGAGTTTACTGAAATAAACGCGCGGTTGAACAAATTAGAGGCACCAGCCAACTCTACATTGAGTGGCCAACAATGGCAGGAGGTACAAGCGGCTCATAGAGGCTTTCAAGCTGGCCTCGATGTGCTAAAACTACTGCCGTATCTAGCGGCGAGTACCAAGTTTTATAGTTTGACGGTTGCCGATGATTTAAGTATTTCAATTCCTCCGCATCTGCTAGACGAGTCATTGCAAAATGAAATGCAGAAAGTGTTGGCACCGCCACCTACCGCAAAGTCCGATGAGATAATGGCGGTTTCTGGCGGAATGTTTTATGCCCGAGAAGCACCCGGTATGGATGCCTACGTTAGCGCGGGTGACCATTTTGAAGCGGGCGACGTATTGTATATTGTTGAGGTCATGAAAATGTTCAACAAGGTCACTGCACCGTTTTCAGGTACTATCGTCAAAAGCTTAATAGAGAGCGACGGCATGATTATTTCAAAAGGCCAAACGCTCTTTAATGTTAAGCCCGATGAGGAATTCGTGATTGACGATCCAGCAAAGCTGGCGGCTTTGCGACGAAATAATGCTGACTTATTCTTAGGCAGTAATTCCTAAACGAGCCTTGCAAATGCAAAGCATTACTGAGCCTATTAATCCACGCTAGTTAAAGGTCCTATGTCGAAAAAAACGTATTCTCCCAAAGCTGTCGATAAAAAATCTTGGCGTATTGCGGCCGAAAAATCCCTCAAGGGGAAGTCTCTTGATGAGCTCACGTGGCATACGCCTGAAGGCATTGAGGTAAAGCCACTTTATACCCGAGAGGATCTTGCGGGCCTTGAATTTGCTGACACTATGCCAGGGTTTGAACCGTTTGTTCGGGGTCCTCAGGCGACTATGTATGCCGGTCGACCTTGGACTATTCGCCAGTATGCAGGCTTTTCAACGGCGACTGAATCGAACGCGTTTTATCGTCAGGCGCTGGCAGCAGGAGGTCAGGGCGTTTCGGTGGCATTCGATCTAGCGACTCACCGCGGCTATGACTCAGACCATGCAAGGGTAGCGGGTGATGTTGGCAAAGCCGGTGTGGCTATTGACTCCGTTGAGGATATGAAGATTTTGTTTGACGGTATTCCTTTGGATGCCGTGTCGGTATCAATGACGATGAACGGTGCCGTGCTGCCTATTTTGGCAGGTTACATTGTTGCAGCTGAAGAGCAGGGCGTAAATCCAGCACAGCTAACAGGCACCATCCAGAACGATATTCTTAAAGAGTTTATGGTGCGTAACACCTACATTTATCCTCCGCTGCCTTCTATGCGCATTATCGGAGACATCATTGCGTATTGCTCTGAGCACATGCCTCGTTTCAACACGATTTCAATTTCGGGCTATCACATTCAAGAAGCTGGCGCTGATGCGTCGCTCGAACTGGCTTATACGCTGGCTGATGGTAAAGAATACATTCGCACGGCTCTTGCCGCAGGCCTAAATATTGATGACTTCGCCCCACGCCTCTCGTTTTTTTGGGGCATTGGTATGAACTTTTATATGGAGGTGGCTAAGCTTCGCGCCGCGCGTCTATTGTGGTCAAAAATTGTTGAGGAGTTTTCGCCTAAAAATGAGCGCTCTAAAATGTTGCGTACTCACAGTCAAACGTCAGGCTGGTCATTGACTGAACAAGATCCCTATAACAACGTAGTGCGCACGACCATTGAAGCGATGGCGGCTGTGTTTGGCGGCACGCAAAGTCTGCATACCAATGCTTTAGATGAAGCTATTGCTTTGCCCACAGAATTTTCCTCGCGAATTGCACGCAACACCCAGTTAGTCATTCAGGAAGAGTCTGGCATTACCAATGTGGTCGACCCTTGGGGCGGATCATACTTTATGGAGAATCTAACGCAGGAGCTTGGCGACAAAGCGTGGGCTTTGATTGAAGAGATTGAAGAGCAGGGTGGAATGGCTAAGGCAGTCGAGTCTGGCTTGCCTAAACTACGTATTGAAGAAGCAGCAGCTAAGAAACAGGCTCGGATTGATCGCGGCGAAGATGTGATTGTCGGCGTCAACAAATACAAGCTTGCCGAAGAGGAAGAAGTTGATATATTGGAAATCGACAATGTTGCGGTGCGCGATGAGCAAATAGAGCGATTGCAAAAAATTCGCGCCACGCGTGATACGAGTGCCGTTAATGATGCACTCGCGAAGATCGTACAGGCTGCCGAGTCGGGGCAGGGTAATCTGCTTGAGCTGTCGGTGTCCGCTGTGCGTGCGCGCGCTACCGTCGGTGAGATTTCTGATGCTATGGAAAAAAGCTTCGGCCGGTTTAAGGCCAGCAGTCAAACCGTAGCGGGTGTTTATGGTGCTGCGTATAAAGAGGATCGTGAGTGGATGGATATTAGTCAAGATATCGACGCTTTTAGCCAAGAGTATGGCCGGAGGCCGCGGATACTCGTTTGTAAAATGGGGCAGGATGGGCATGACCGCGGCGCAAAGGTAGTGGCTACTGCGTTTGCCGATGTGGGTTTTGACGTCGATCTGTCGCCGATGTTTGCGACCCCCGAGGAAGTTGCACGTCAGGCAATTGAGAATGACGTGCATGCCGTTGGGGTTTCCTCGTTAGCAGCGGGTCATAAGACGCTCATTCCTATGCTGATCGAGGAGCTTAACAAGCAAGGAGCCGGTGAAATTATCGTCTTTGCCGGCGGTGTTATTCCGCGCCAAGACTATGACTTCCTATTTGATGCCGGTGTAAAAGGGATCTACGGCCCAGGCACAGAGATTCCGGTATCGGCAAAAGACGTCATAAAAAATATTCGAGAAGCGCAAGCGACGGCTTGACCTTATGCATACTATCGATCTCAATGCACTGCGTGATGGTAATCGGCGTTCGCTGGCTAAAGCCATAACCCTCATAGAGTCCTCGCGGGCCGATGATCGCGAAGCGGCGCAGTCCATGCTCGAAGAATTGTTGCCAGGCACAGGTAACAGTATTCGCATCGGTATCAGTGGTGTGCCGGGTGTAGGTAAATCAACCTTCATTGAAGCGTTCGGTCTATATTTAGCTGAGCAAAATCACAATGTAGCAGTGCTTGCGGTCGATCCTAGCTCCCCGTTAGCTGGCGGTAGCATTTTGGGTGATAAAACCAGAATGGAGCTATTGTCTCGGCATCCCCAGGCGTTTATACGACCCTCTCCTGCATCGGGCGCTCTCGGTGGTGTTGCGCAAAAGACACGTGAAACTATATTGCTGTGCGAGGCTGCGGGCTTCAATATCATTTTGGTCGAGACCGTAGGTGTCGGCCAGTCTGAGTATGATGTGGCCAGCATGGTAGACTTTTTTCTTTTGCTAATGATTCCTAACGCTGGCGATGAGTTGCAGGGTATAAAAAAGGGCATCATGGAACTGGTGGACGCGCTGGTAATCAACAAAGCCGACGGTGAGAGCAAGCGCATGGCTCAGCAAAGTCGACAGCACTACCAAAATGCACTGCATTTGTTGCGCTCAAATGAACATTGGGATCCTCAGGTGTTGACGTGTTCGGCGTTGCACAGTGAAGGCATTGATGCAGTGTGGCGCATGATTGAGAGTTATATAGCTAAAATGCGCCAGTTCGATGCGTTTGAACAAAAACGTTCAGAGCAGAACTTGGCATGGATGAAAAAGCTCATGTCTGAGGTTGTCGATTGGCGTATTAAAAACAACCCCGATATTGAGCGGGTGCGTAAAACTATGGAAGCCGAAGTAGTGGCCGGAACCACAACACCCTATGCAGCAGCCATTAAAGTTATAGAAAATCTGTAATAAGAGTTAGGCGGCACTCGGTAAAATCACCTCGGTAAATGGCTCTCGCCTGTATACGTCTGCATGCCCGGTGATCAGTCAGGCAGCTTTTAGTTATTAGTTGGTATTTTCTGCGCCAATAGTGTTGTGTGAAACTAGTGGTTAGATGATTTTTAGATTATAGTGGCTTCTAGCGGCTCAGTATCCGGCTGGGTTTTTAAGGCTGCCGTTTGGCCCATAGTATTAGAAATCACTGTGGTTAAAGGAATGCTGCATTTGCTCAACGTGAATAACGAGGTGAAATTGGTGCTTCAGGGTTTAACAGGCGCACACATAGCAAGGGCTTTCAGGCGCTTGATCGCCCAGTGTTTAGCGATGGTCGTTTGCTGCGGCGCGTTAAGTTCTTTCAAGGCGTACGCGCTTTCGGTTAGCGATATCGAGGTTAACAGTGCCGTAGGCGAGCATTTTTATGCAGTAGTAAAGCTCAGTGACACGCGTCGAATTCAGGCCGACCAGGTCTTGGTTAGTATTGCGCCACGCTCAATCTATCAGCGGATGGGCGTTGACTGGGAGTATTTTCATACAAGTTTAATTTTTGATGTTTTGACCGATGAGCAAGACGGCATGTATCTGCGCATCGTTAGCAAGGATCTTATTTTTGAGCCTTTTATTGATTTTGTCATTTCTGTCCGCTGGCCGAGCGGGTTCATTTCTAAGCAGTTCACCGTTTTACTGGATATGCCACGCACACCCTCTACTGCGCTGGGTAATGGCAATGCGGGTGCGGTTGCTCTGAGCAACACAGCCGCTTTAAAAAGCGGATCGGTTAATCGTTCGGCGGAGAGCATGCGGCCACTAGGGCCTGCTGCTAGCGATGTCGCTTCAACGTCCTCGGCTTTAAAACCGGCCATCAATCCTCCATCGTCAGGCACGTCCACCCCAACAGTGCCCTCAGCAGACCTTCCGGTGTCACCTCAGCAAGCGCTCGTGCAAGCTAGAGCGACAGCCAAAGCGGCCGCCAAGGCGCTGGTCAAAGCTGAAGAAGATGTTGTCGCTCAGGAAAAGTCTACGGCAGAGGCTGAGTCGGTCGCGCGAGCAGAAGCACAAGCCAAAGCAGTAGAACAAGCCAAAGCAGCAGAACAAGCTAAAGCAGTAGAACTTGCCAAAGCAGCAGAGCAAGCCAGAGCATTAGAACAAGCTAAAGCAGCAGAACAAGCCAAAGCAGCAGAGCAAGCTAAAGCAGCAGAACGAGTCAGAGCGGTAGAACAAGCCAAAGCAGCAGAACAAGCTAAAGCAGTAGAACAAGCTAAAGCAAAGGCCCTAGCTGAGGAACAGGCTAAAGCCAAAGAGGCTGCACCAAGTGGTCAGCCGCTTCCCGTGGAATCAGCGGTTGCCGATCCGTCGTGGCAGTTTGTGTCTCAGGCGGGCGACAGTTTATGGGCAATTGCTCGCAACGTTCAGCGCGAAAGTGGCGGCCGTGTGGTCGATATTGTGCAGGCGCTCCACATTAACAATGCGGCGGCATTTATAGGTAACGATGCCAATAAATTAAAAATTGATGCGCGCCTTAGCCTTTCTTTGGCTCAAATTAAGTCAGCTACCCCTGTTGAGCGCAGGGCTGAGCTGGGGCGAGCGATAAAAAATATTGCACAGGCGACTGGTGCGGCGCCAGTTGCTGCCTCGCAATCATCTCCGCTAGCAAAGCCTCCTA